>CAZXST010000077.1:0-4353 GCA_964643205.1 uncultured Flavobacteriaceae bacterium
TATTACAAATTAAAATCATTTGAATCTGTTATATCCTTAAAAGCTGAAACACATAATTTTCCAACAACTGTTGAGCCATTTAATGGAGCTGCAACAGGATCTGGTGGAGAAATTAGAGATAGGCTAGCCGGGGGTAAAGGTTCTATACCAATGGCTGGAACAGCAGTATATATGACGCCTTACTCTAGGTTTAATAAGTATTCATGGGAGAAAAAAATAATAAAACGCGATTGGTTGTATCAAAATCCTGTAGATATCTTAATTAAAGCCTCTAATGGGGCTTCAGATTTTGGAAACAAATTTGGTCAACCTCTAATTTGTGGTTCTGTTTTAACTTTTGAACATCAAGAGAATAATGATATTCAAGGTTATGATAAAGTAATAATGCTAGCGGGAGGTATTGGATATGCAAAAGCAACTGATGCTATAAAAGAAAACCCAAAATTGGGTGATAGGATAATTGTAATGGGGGGTGAAAATTATAGAATTGGAATGGGTGGTGCAGCAGTTTCCTCAGCTGATACAGGTGAGTTTTCATCTGGAATAGAATTGAATGCTATTCAGAGATCTAATCCTGAAATGCAGAAAAGAGTTGCAAATGCAATTAGAGGAGTTATTGAAAGTGAAGATAATTTTATTATTTCCATTCATGACCATGGAGCTGGAGGTCATCTAAATTGCCTAACAGAATTGGTAGAAAATTCTGGAGGAATCATAAATATTGATAAACTACCAATTGGAGATTCAACATTGTCATTTAAAGAAATCATTGGAAATGAATCACAAGAAAGAATGGGATTGCTGGTAAATGAAAAGAAGTTAGAAGTACTTAATAAAATATGTGAAAGAGAAAGAGCTCCTATATATGATGTTGGCTATGTTACAGATAACGGAAGATTTACTATTAAGTCAGATAATATAAGCACAAAAGCTGTAGATCTAAAACTTAAACATTTTTTTGGGAGCTCCCCTACTACTATAATTGAAGATGTCACATTTCAAAAAAAATATAGTGAACTTAACTATAAATCAAATGATTTTTATATTTATCTAAAAGAACTTTTTAAACTTGAAGCTGTTGGTTGCAAAGATTGGCTAACTAATAAAGTGGATAGATGTGTTGGAGGTAAAGTAGCTAAGCAGCAATGTGTAGGGCAATTACAATTACCACTGAATAATTGTGGCGTTATGGCTTTAGACTATAATGGAAACAATGGAATTGCAACATCAATAGGACATTCACCTATATCAGGACTAATCGACCCTATCGCTGGGAGTAGGAACAGTATTACAGAAGCATTAACTAATATAATTTGGGCCCCATTAAAAGATAATATTGCAGGAGTATCGTTATCAGCAAATTGGATGTGGCCATGTAAAAATAAAGGGGAAGACAGTAGGCTATATGAAGCTGTTTCAGCAGTATCAGAATTTGCAATTGAACTGGGGATAAATATTCCAACAGGAAAAGACTCACTTTCTATGACTCAAAAATACAATGACAGAGAAGTTTCGGCCCCTGGAACTGTAATCATTAGTGCAGTCGGACACTGTAATGATATAACTAGAGTTATTGAACCAGTTTTTAATTCCAGATTTGGTAATATATACTATATTAATTTATCCTGTGATGATTATAAGTTAGGAGGAAGTTCATTTGCACAAATATTAGGTGAAATTGGTAGAAAAACGCCAACTACAAAAAATTCAAATTTTGTAGTAAATGTATTCAATACCATTCAAGATCTTATTAGAAAAGACTTAATTATTGCTGGTCATGATATAAGTTCAGGTGGTTTAATAACTACTATTATGGAGATGTGTTTTGCTGACAATAATATTGCTGCAAATATTGATCTTACAACAATAGGTGAAAAAGATTCAATAAAATTACTTTTTTCAGAAAACCCTGGTATAGTTGTTCAGTCAAAGGATAATTCAATAGAAGAAATTTTAGATTATAAAAAAGTTAATTATTACAAAATTGGCAGTGTAACTACAGAAAGAAATTTATTACTTAAAAATCATTCTGACTCATATGAAATAAATATACAAGAATACAGAGATTATTGGTTTAAAACTTCAATGCTTCTTGATAAAAAACAAACTGCTAATAATCTTTCAGAAATAAGATATACTAATTATAAACAACAACCATTAAAATTTAAATTTCCAACAAATTTTACTGGGACAATACCTATGCTTTCTGAAATGGAATACAGACCTAAAGCTGCCGTAATAAGAGAGAAAGGTAGTAATAGTGAACGCGAATTAGCTAATGCATTATTTTTAGCAGGGTTCCAAGTTAAAGATGTTCATATGACTGATCTCATTACGGGAAGAGAAAATTTAGAAGATGTACAATTTATAGGAACAGTTGGAGGTTTTTCTAATTCTGATGTTTTAGGATCTGCAAAAGGTTGGGCAGGAGCATTTCTATATAATGAAAAAGCAAAGGAATCAATTAATAATTTTATTTCTAGAAAAGACACCTTATCAATAGGTATATGTAATGGCTGTCAACTTTTTATGGAATTAGAAGTTATTAATCCAGATCATGAAATTCATGGAAAAATGACTTTTAATGATTCAAATAAACATGAAAGTGGATTTACCTCTGTCAATATTCAAAAAAATAATTCGATAATGATGTCATCATTAGAGAATTGTAATTTAGGTGTATGGATAAGTCATGGTGAGGGAAAATTTAACCTTCCCTATTCTGAAGATAAATACAATATAATTGCTAAGTACACCTATGAAAGTTATCCATCAAACCCTAATGGCTCAGATTTTAATATTGCTATGATGTCTAGTTCTGATGGGAGACATTTGGTTACAATGCCGCATATAGAAAGATCTCTTTTTCAATGGAACTGGGCATATTATATAAGGGAGAGGAATGATAAAGTTTCCCCATGGATTCAGGCCTTTATTAATGCTAGAGATTGGATTTTAACTTATAATTCAAAAAAATAATGGAATAATCTTTGATTATAATATATTTGTAATCGATTAAAATCACATGAAAAGGATAATATTTCTATTAATTTTTGTTCTTCAATTTAGCTTTGTTAATTCACAAGAAAATGAATTATTTCATAGAGTTAAAATAAATTACAATTCATCAGAAAATTTTGAGAAACTACTAAATTCTGGTATTGCATTAGATCATGGAATTCATAAAAAAAATGATTACTTTGAGTCTGATTTCTCTGAATCTGAAATACAAATAATAGACAATTTCAACATTGATTATCAAATTTTAATTTATGATGTAATCTCTTATTATAAGAATAGAAATAATCCAGATCACAAAGATTATGTATCTAAATCAGATTCTAAAAATATTACATGTGATCAGTCAAACATAAATAATTATGATACTCCTGCAAATTTTGATATCAAGGATGGTAATGATTTTGGGGGGTTCTATACTTATAGCGAAATGTTAGATGAGTTAGATCAGATGCATCAACTATATCCCAATCTTATCTCTGCAAGATCAGACATTAAAGATCCTACTACAGATGAAAACCCTCATATACATGAAACATATGAGGGAAGATTCCTTCAGTGGGTTAAAATTTCAGATAATCCAAATGATAACGAAAATGAACCTGAAATTCTATATACTGCATTACATCATGCAAGAGAGCCTGGATCATTACAGCAATTAATTTTCTATATGTGGTATCTTCTTGAAAACTACGCTCAAGATGACGTAATTAAGGAAATACTGGATAACACAGAATTATATTTTGTTCCATGTGTAAATCCTGACGGCTACATCTTTAATGAAACTAATAATCCTCAAGGTGGTGGTATGTGGAGAAAAAATAGATATAATAACCATGGTGTTGATAATAATAGAAATTATTCATATATAGATGATAATGGAAATGAAGTTTGGAATACTTCAGGAACATCTGGCAATCAAAATGGAAGCACTTATGCTGGTGATGGCCCTTTTTCAGAATCTGAAAATAAAGCCATGAGATATTTTGTAGAAAATCATGATTTTGTCATTGCTTTAAATAATCATACTTACAGCAATCTTCTACTCTATCCATATGGATATGATTATAATCAATATACTGAAGACAATGACATTTTTGAATTTATTTCTGAAGAACTAGTAAAAGAAAATGGATATGATAATATCATTAGCGCAGATCTTTATCCAGCTGCTGGTGATAGTGACGATTTCATGTATGGAATGTTAGAAACAGAATTAGGAGGAACTAGAAACAAAATATTTGCTATGACCCCAGAAATTGGATCGTCCTTTTGGCCTGCAGCTTCTACTATTGAAGATCTTTGTAAAGAGATGATGTATCATAATTTAACAGC
>CAZXST010000078.1:0-4337 GCA_964643205.1 uncultured Flavobacteriaceae bacterium
TAAAGTGGCACGCGAGCTGGGTTCAGAACGTCGTGAGACAGTTCGGTCTCTATCTATTGTGGGCGTTAGAAATTTGAATGGATCTGACTCTAGTACGAGAGGACCGAGTTGGACTAACCTCTAGTGTATCTGTTGTTCCGCCAGGAGCACTGCAGAGTAGCTACGTTGGGAAGAGATAAGCGCTGAAAGCATATAAGCGCGAAACTCACCATAAGATGAGATTTCTTTAAAGGGTCGTGGAAGATTACCACGTTGATAGGCTACAGGTGTAAAGACAGTAATGTCATAGCCGAGTAGTACTAATTACCCATAGGCTTATTGGATAACTATTTTTTTTGAGCATGTATTTTTTTCAATATGTTAAAATATTATAATCGTAATTCGATTAAAAATTTAGGGCGGCTATAGCAATGGGGCTCACCTCTTACCATTCCGAACAGAGAAGTTAAGTCCATTAGCGCCGATGGTACTACTAATTGTGGAAGAGTAGGTCGCCGCCTTTTCTTATTGGACCCTTACAATTTATTGTAAGGGTCTTTTTTTTTATATTTAAATAATGTATAAAGATTCTTATCACATAATTGGTGTAATGTCAGGAACATCTTTGGATGGCATAGATTTATGTTATGCTAATTATAATTTCAATAACAACTGGAGTTATAAAATATTACATGCAACAACTTATAATTATACAGATAAATGGAAAGATAGATTATTGAATTCTATTGGTTTGAATAAATCTGGTTTAAGATCCTTAGATATTGATTATACAAATTTATTAACTTCAATTTTAAGGGATTTTATTTTACAATTCAATATAAGAAATGTAGACGCTATCAGTACTCATGGTCATACTATACTCCATCAACCTCAAAAAAAGATCACTTATCAAATTGGAAATTTACCATTTCTATCTAAGGATTTAAATATGAATGTTGTTTGTGATTTTAGAACACAGGATGTAGAATTAGGAGGACAGGGAGCTCCTTTAGTACCAATTGGTGATCAACTATTATTTCCTGAATACAAATACTGCTTAAACTTAGGCGGCTTTGCTAATATATCTTATAAAACTGACAATGAAATTATTGCATTCGATATATGTCCAGTAAATACAGTGTTAAACCATTACACTAGAATTATTGGTCATGACTTTGATATTGATGGCTCCATTGCAAACACAGGAAAAATAGTTCCAAAATTACTGAATGAATTAAACTCAATAGATTTTTATAAAAATTTTAAGCCAAAATCTTTGGGAATAGAATGGGTAATTGAAATAATATATAAAATAATAGATAAAAATAATCTTTCAACTTCTGATATTTTAAGAACATTTTCTGAGCATATAGTAATTCAGATACAAAATGTTATTAAGAATGACTTCTCAAATATCTTAATTACGGGAGGTGGAGCAAAAAACAAATTTTTAATTGAATTGATTACAAATAGATTAGACAATCATATTAATATTCCAGATGATATTCTGATTGATTTTAAGGAAGCATTAATTTTTGGTTTTTTAGGTGTATTAAGGTTAAGAAATGAGAATAACTGCCTAAGCTCTGTTACAGGAGCATCTAAGAATCATTCTTCAGGAAAAATTTATAAATAATTTAATATTAAATATTTATAATTATAAACTTTTGATTTATATTGTATTACTTAAATTTCTTTTAATTAAATGGATTTAGCAGTAATTATAGTATTTGTTTTAGGTTATTTTCTAATAACTATTGAGCATAATATCAAAATTGATAAGTTAATACCAGCATTAGCTGCAATGGCAGTTTGTTGGGCAATTATCGCTCTTAATTTAGATAGTATTAGAGAATGGTTTGATCCATATACACACAAACTTGTTGATGGTTTTGCTAGCGAAGCTTCAACTATAAAGTCAAAATATTTAGAAAATACTCTATTATACCACTTAGGAAAAACTGCTGAGATATTAGTTTTCCTTATTGGAGCAATGACTATAGTTGAGATTATAGATTATTTCAATGGTTTTAGTGTTTTTCAAAAGATAATTAATCTTAAGACTAAGAAAGGGATCTTATGGGTTTTTTCTGGTTTAGCATTTATTTTATCAGCAATCATTGACAATCTAACAGCTACTATAGTCCTTATTTCAATATTGCAAAAAGTTGTATCAAATAGAAATTTAAGATTGTGGTATGCTGCAATAATTATAATTGCAGCTAATGCAGGTGGAGCATGGTCTCCAATAGGAGATGTTACTACTACTATGCTATGGATTGGCAAAAAAGTTACTACACCTGAATTAATTTCATATCTATTAATTCCTTCTATTGTATGTATGGTCGTTTCTTCTGGAATAGCTTCAATGCTTCCAGTATTCAAAGGAGATATTAAACTAAAACCAATTAATGATGATGGAAATAAGTATTCTTTGAGAATGTTAATTTTAGGTTTATCTGCTATTGTTTTTGTGCCTGTCTTTAAAATAATTACACATTTGCCTCCCTATGTTGGAATGATGTTAGCTTTAGGACTTGTTTCAGTTTTTGCTGAAATATATAGTAATAGAGAATTTGCTTTGTCAAAAGCAACAGGCCCTGATATAGATGCAGGTATTGATGAAGAAAGACATCATCAAAGCCCAGTTCATAAGGCTCTAACAAAAATTGAACTGCCTAGTATTCTATTTTTTCTAGGTATTTTAATGGCTGTTGCAGCTTTAGAATCTATTGGAATCTTATATAATTTTGCAGATCAACTAAAAGGTTTACCAATGTTAGGATCAGAATTAAATGCATCATCTTTTTCTGATATTTTGCCTATATTTTTAGGAGTAGCATCTGCACTAATTGATAATGTACCGCTGGTTGCTGCAAGTATTGGTATGTTTACTGTTGAAATGAATGATCAATTATGGCATTTTATAGCTTACACTGCGGGTACAGGAGGTAGCATGATAATAATTGGTTCTGCCGCTGGTGTTGTAGCAATGGGAATGGAAAAAATTAATTTCTTTTGGTATTTAAAAAAAATATCATGGATTGCCTTTGTTGGATTTATTGCGGGTGCTGGTGTTTTTATGATTTTTAGAAATTTCATTATTACATAAATTATTGGATTATAATTCAATTTTAAAATGGATGTATGGTAAGTTGCCAATGTATCAAAATGTTGGTCCTTCAGCTTATAAAAAAGATTTAAATAATATTATAAAATTAACTAATCATTTAAACAACCCACATAAAGATTTTAAATCAATACATATTGCAGGCACTAATGGAAAAGGATCTACTGCACATATGCTATCCTCAATATTACAAGAATCGAAATATAATGTAGGTTTATATACCTCTCCTCATTTAGTTGATTTTAGAGAGAGAATAAAAATCAATGGAGTGATGATTAAAAAAGACTTTATTGTTGATTTTTTCAAGGAGAACATTGACTTTTTTAACCATAATAGCTTTTCTTTTTTTGAGATGACTGTAGGATTAGCATTTGAATATTTTAAAATGAATTCAGTAGACATTGCTGTAATTGAAACTGGTATGGGAGGAAGGCTTGATTCTACAAATATTATTTCCCCAGAGGTTTCAGTTATTACTAATATTTCTTTTGATCACACTCAATTTTTAGGAAATACAATTGAAGAAATAGCTAAAGAAAAAGCAGGAATAATTAAAGAAGGAAAAGCAGTGGTAATTGGTGAAAAACAAAACAACATTTCTAATCTATTTATTGATATTGCAAAAGAAAAAAACTCAGCAATATCTTTTGCAGATGAATTAATTGAAGATCAATATGAGTGCGACCTTAATGGATCATATCAGCAAAAGAATATTAAAACTTCTATTCAATCTATTCGCTCATTAATTGAATCAGGTTTTAATATAAGTAAAAAAAACATTTTTGATGGTTTACAAAATGTAATAAGAAATACTGGAATTAGAGGTAGATGGGAAATAATTGGTAATGATCCACTTATTATTTGTGATATTGCTCACAATAAGGATGCCTTGTCCAATATTATAAATGATCTTGAATCATTGAAGTGTACTGGGATACATTTTGTTCTTGGCTTTGTTAAGGATAAAGATATAGATTCAATCATTGATTTATTTCCAGAATCTGCAGAATTCTATTTCACTAGGCCGGATGTTGAGAGAGGTTTAGATGAATTAGAACTACAAAATTTGTTTAAATCAAAAAATAGAATTGGTAATGCATATAAAGACGTAAGGCAAGCTATAGAATCTGCAATTAACAAATCACATAAAAACGAAATTATATTTGTTGGCGGAAGTACATTTGTAGTGGCTGAGGCTATATAATTTTTAGAAGTAAAATCTTTGCTC
>CAZXST010000079.1:0-4258 GCA_964643205.1 uncultured Flavobacteriaceae bacterium
TTTAAGTTTTCTAGTTTACAATGTCAAAAAAAGATATAAGATCCCTATCACTTGACCAAATAAAGAGTTTTTTTTTAGAAAATGGTTATAAGGAGTATAGGGGAGACCAGGTATATTCATGGCTTTGGGAAAAATCTGCTATAAATTTTCAACAAATGACTAATCTTCCAAAATCAATACGATCTATTTTGGAGGATAGTTTTATTGTCAATCATATTAAGTTACATAAAACACAAAAAAGTAAAGATGGTACAATAAAAAATGGGATTAAATTGTTTGACGATTTGATAGTAGAGTGTGTATTAATTCCTACAAAAAAGAGAATTACGGCTTGTATATCTTCTCAGGTTGGATGCAGTCTAAATTGCAAATTTTGTGCTACATCTAGGCTAAAGAGAATGAGAAATTTAAATTCAGATGAAATTTATGATCAGGTAGCATTAATTAGTAAGCAAAGTGAGGAATATTATAATAGATCCTTAACAAATATTGTATTTATGGGCATGGGAGAGCCACTTATGAATTATAAAAATGTTATAGAAGCAATAAAAATGATAACATCAAAAAAAGGACTTGGTATTTCCTCTAAAAGAATTGTAGTATCAACTTCAGGAATTCCAAAAATGATAAAAAAAATGGCAGATGAAAAGGTTAAATTCAAACTTGCAGTATCATTGCATTCAGCAGTGGATAGCATTAGAACTTCAATTATGCCTTTTAATGAAAAAATGAATCTATCTGAATTAAAGCTAGCATTAAGATATTGGTATAAAAAAACTAAAAGAATAATTACTTATGAATATGTAGTTTGGGAAGGAATAAATGATACTATTGATGATGCTAATGCTCTAGTAGATTTTTGCAAATTTGCTCCAAGCAAGGTTAATTTGATTCAATACAATTCAATAGATGACAACAAATTTTCTCAAGCTTCAAAAGAGAACATTGATTTATACCAAAGAATTCTTGAAGAAAATAACATTAATGTTACTATTAGAAGGTCAAGAGGACAGGATATAGATGCTGCATGCGGTCAACTTGCAAATAAATCTTCTTTAAATTAATTTAAAAGTCCTCATAATAAATTTATATTCACTTACATTAGCTATATAAACAGAATTATTTAGTTTTTTAGTAAAAAGTTTTAAATTAATTATTAAATTGATCAGTCCTTATATTAAGAAAAATATTAATTAATTGATAGCAAAATCTACTATAGAAAAAGTATTTGAATCATCTCGAGTAGAGGAGGTTCTTGGGGATTTTGTTCAACTTAAGAAATCAGGTTCAAATTATAAAGGTTTAAGCCCTTTCACTGAGGAGAAAACGCCTAGTTTTATGGTTTCTCCTGCAAAACAAATATGGAAAGATTTTTCAAGTGGTAAAGGAGGAACTGTTGTAACATTTCTTATGGAACATGAACATTTCACTTATCCTGAAGCTATTAAATATTTAGCAAAAAAATATAATATTGAGGTTGAAGAGACTCAAAAAACTTCTGAGCAAAAATTAGAGGATAGTGAAAGAGAAAGTATGTATTTAATTACTGAATTTGCAAAAGGGTATTATCAAGAGAACTTAGTTAAGTCTGAAGAAGGGAAACTTATTGGAATGTCTTATTTCAAAGAAAGAGAATTTTCAAATGAAGTTATAGAGAAATTTCAGTTAGGTTATTCACTTAACAAAAGCAATTATTTTACAGATATAGCTTTAAAGAAGGGATATAAATTAAACTTTTTAGAGAAAACAGGCCTTACTATTGTAAAGGATGAAAAAAATATTGACAGATTCAAGGGTAGGGTTATGTTCCCAATCCTTAGTATGTCTGGAAGAGTTTTAGGATTTGGCGGTAGAATTCTTAAATCCTCTAAAAATACTGCAAAGTATATTAACTCACCTGAAAGCCTTATTTATCATAAGAGTAAAGTTCTATATGGAATATTTCATGCAAAGCAAAGTATAGTAAAAGAAGATAATTGTTTCTTAGTTGAGGGCTATACAGACGTTATAAAACTTTACCAGAAAGGAATAAAAAATGTAGTTGCATCTTCTGGAACAGCATTAACAGAAAATCAGATTAGATTAATTAATAGGCTAACTAAGAATATCACGGTTTTATTTGATGGAGATAGTGCAGGATCTCGAGCTACCTTAAGAGGAATAGACATGATTCTTGAACAAGGAATGAATGTTAAAATCTGTAATCTTCCAGAAGGTGAAGATCCAGACAGTTTTGCAAATAAAAAACAAACAGATGAACTAACATCTTTTTTTAAAGAACAGTCAAAAGATTTTATAAAATACAAAGCATCTTTATTAGTTGACGAAGCTGATAATGATCCAGTAAAAAAAGCTTCTGTAGTAAGAAATATGGTAGAAAGTATTGCAAAAATAAGTGATCAGATAAAAAAGGAAATTTATATAAAGGAGTGCTCATCAATTATGGGAATAAGCGAGCAAGTTTTATACAGTACTTTAGCTCAGATTCAGAAAAATAAATTCAATAAGGACATAAAGATTTCTAAGGACAATTTTGATTCTTTTACAGTTGTTAAGCCTGAGAATAAAAAGAGAGGAACAAATATTCTTTACGAATTAGAGAAAAAAATTATAGAGATTTTATTATTATATGGGAACAATGTTGAGGATTTTGAAGATTTGATCTTAAAAGAAGATGAAAACGGAAAATTAATACTAAGTCCAGTAAGTAGACAAGCAAAGGTTTTTGAAAAAATATACATGGATCTTCATGAGGATGAAATGGAATTTTCAAATGATAATTTTAGAAAAATATACTATAGGATTATTGAATATTATAATGAAAATAAAGAGATTATTCCTGATAAATTTTTGAATACATTACCTAAGGAGCTTGAAATAGAGATGACTAATATACTGATGAATGATGAGAAATATTCATTACATGACTGGCAGCGTAATAGCATTTTTCCAAAACCAAAAAACAAAACAATTTCTCAATTAGTAATTGAAACAATTTTAAGTTTGCGTTGTTTTTTAATTGATCAAAAAGTAAATGAATTCAAGGACAAAACATCTATTAATAATGATAATAAGTCTATATTAGAGGATGTAGTAAATTACTCAAATCTAAAAATACTTCTTTCAAGAAAGTTAAATAGAGCAATATAAATTATCTTATATCATTAGGAATTTTACAAATAGGAATTGGACTCATCTTATGTAGATTATTATTTTGATGTTTTTCAAAAATCTCAAAAACTTCTTTTTCCCTGCCATTAAAATCACCTATTTTTTTTCCTAATTCTTTTTGTTGCATAGCCCATTCAATTTCATTGTAATTAGCTCCAATTTGGTCTTCATCTGTTCTATTATCATCCCATAAACCATCAGTTGGCTTTGCTTCTATTAATGCATTATCAATTTTTAGGTGATCTGCAAGTTCATAAACTTCACTTTTATTAAGGTCTGCAATTGGACTTATATCAACCCCACCATCTCCATATTTAGTATAGAATCCAATTCCAAAATCTTCAACTTTATTTCCTGTACCAACCACAATATAGTTATTTAAGGATGCAAAATAATATAATGCTACCATTCTTAATCGTGCTCTTGTATTTGCAAGAGCATGTGTTTTAAGAAATTTTATTTTTTCTTCAGGCATTGATTTTTCAAATTCTTTAAACACATTTGATAAATCTATAGCATTTGAATACACTGACTTTCCAAATTTTTCTTTCAACCATTTGATATGATTTTGTGCTCGTGAATGTTCAGATAAATTTTGTCTAATTGGCATATCAAGACATAGAATCCTTAATCCGGTTTTAGCACAAAGAGTTGAGGTAACTGCAGAGTCAATTCCCCCTGAAATACCAATAATGTAGCCATTAATGTTATTTTGATTTTTGTAATCAATTAACCATTGAACTATATATTCCTCAACTTTTCTTGTATTCATTAATATATTCTATATTGATTAATAACTATATTATATTTGTAATGCATAAATATATTAATACTCGAAACTAATAAATATTAATTTCTTGAAAAAATACATATTTTATACAATTTTTTTAATCTTATTAAATTCATGTAAAGGAAATGATAATAAATTTAGTAATTCATATCAATTGACAATTGAAAGATTTGATAAATTTTTTTATGAATCAAATCCTGATAATTTGTTTGATTTGAAGAAAGGTTATCCTTTTTTATTTCCAGAACAATACGACAATAAAGTATGGATAAGCAGATTGAATGATTCTGTTCAAAA
>CAZXST010000080.1:0-1404 GCA_964643205.1 uncultured Flavobacteriaceae bacterium
TACTTCTAATGCAGATTATAATAGATATGATGAGCTTAAAATAGTTAGAGAAGACCTGTATAAATCTGCAATACCTTATCTAGAATCTGTTTACGAACTTGATAATAATAATCTTAGTGCAGTTAGAACATTGAGGAATATATATTCAGCAATTGACGACATGGATAATTATAATAAATTTAAAGCTATTGCTGAAGATATTGAAGGAAAAATTGATTAAATAATTTTTTTTATTACTCTAAGTTTGTGAGTATGTTTTTTTGATTGTGAATTGTATATCCCTGTTTGATCAATTCTATCTACTCTTACCTTTCCACTTGCATGAATTATATGGTTATTATCCATTATTATTCCCACATGAACTATTTCGCCTTCTTTATTATCAAAGAATGCTAAATCTCCAGATTCACTTTCTTCAATAAAACTTAAAGAAGAGCCTTGTTTTGCTTGGAGATGAGAATCTCTTTCTAACTTGTAGCCATTTAATTTATACACCACTTGAGTAAAACCTGAACAATCAATACCAAAAGGAGTTCTTCCTCCCCATAAATAAGGTGAATTTAGAAATCTAAGTGCAGTAGTAATTATATTTGACTTTTCTTGTATGCCAGATATTTTATTTCCATCATAATTATGCTTCAAAATATTTAATGCATTCAGACTTGACCCTATAGGAATTGCTATTAATTCCTGATTAGCGTTTTCAACAAACTCTACTAAGTCATATGAATATATTTGAGGTCCTTTTTCTATTATTTTTAACTGGTTTTCATCAATTATATCAAACTGCTTATTGTTAATCCAACCAACATAATCATCAAAACATAGTTTAATTTTAGTCCATTTCGTTTTTTCATCTAAAATAATAAATGTCTCACCATAGAGTAATTGAGAGGTTTGTTCGCTTTTATCACTAGCCTCAGATCTAATAGGTACAATACTAAGATTGCAAATACCGTATTTCATAAATTATTAATTACGTTCAATTAACATTGCTGAAGCACCGCCACCGCCATTACATATTGCTGCTAATCCTCTTTTAGCTTTATTTTGCATTAGTACATGGCACAATGTAGTTAATATCCTAGCTCCAGAACAACCTAAAGGGTGTCCTAATGATACAGCACCACCATGAATATTTATCTTTTCGTCTGTAATTCCTAATATTTTCATATTTGCTAAAACTACTACAGAAAAAGCTTCATTAAATTCAAAAAAATCAACATCATCAGTGTTTAATTCTGATTTTGCAAGAAGTGCTTTTACAGCGATAGAAGGAGCTGTAGTAAACCACTCAGGATCTTGAGCTGCATCGCAATAGCCTTTAATTGTAGCAATAGGAGTAAGGCTTAATTCAGAGCATTTTTCTTTACTCATAAGAACTATTGCTGAAGCTCCATCACT
>CAZXST010000080.1:1504-4256 GCA_964643205.1 uncultured Flavobacteriaceae bacterium
TTAATTCAGAGCATTTTTCTTTACTCATAAGAACTATTGCTGAAGCTCCATCACTTAATGTTGAAGCATTAGCTGCTGTTACAGTTCCATCTTTAGCAAAAGCGGGCTTAAGTTTGGAAACTTTATCAAAGTTAATATTCTTAAACTCCTCATCTTCTTCGATTACTACTTTTTTCCCATTTCTAAGTGTAATTTCAACAGGTATTACTTCTTCTTTAAATTTATTTTCTTTCCATGCATTTGATGCTCTCTTGTAGGATTGAATAGCATAATTATCCTGATCTTCTCTACTGAATTTATATTCACTTGCACACTTATCTCCTAAAACTCCCATAGCTTGATTACAATAAACATCAGTAAGTCCATCATGTTGAAGACCATCTAATATAGCTTTATTACCATATTTATGCGGTTTTCTAAGGTTTATATAATGCGGTATTTGACTCATATTCTCCATTCCTCCAGCAATAACTACATCATTAATCCCTAATGATATCGATTGTGCTGCTAGCATTACAGATTTCATACCAGAAGAACATACTTTGTTTATTGTACTACAAGGAACAGTATTTGGAATACCAGCTTTAATTGCTGCTTGTCTTGCGGGTGCTTGACCTAATCCTGCTTGAACAACATTGCCGAATAGAACTTCATCAACAAGTTCAGGTGATATGTTAATTTTATTTAATGAACCTGATATAGCTATAGCTCCTAAATCAACTGCAGATACATTTGACAATGATCCAAGAAAACTACCAATAGGAGTTCTTACCGCACTAACAATTACAACATCTTTATTCATAATAAATTTTAATAATTAACAGTTTTTAAAGTTAACAAATTAATAATTATCTGTCATCATTATATCCTATATGTAATATTTACTAATTTTGATTGTTATATAATCATATTATGGCGAATATATTTGATAGTGTAAAGAAAAATCTAGGAAGAATCTATAGAATATTGCTTTTTATTCTATCGTGTGTTATAATAATTTATTTTTTTCCAAAGAGCGGTAAATTTAAATATAGCTTTGAAAATGGTCGTCCTTGGCAATCAGATAATCTATACGCACCATTTGATTTTGCAATAAAAAAGACTGATAAGGAATTAGAGGATGAAAAAACTAGTATTAGATTAGCCACTAAAGTATTTTTTAATAAAGACTCTATAGTTTTAAACAAATCACTCAATTTACTATCTAATAAAATAGAAAACCCTTCAAATGACAGTGTAATAAACACTTTAAACAAAAGAGAGCTTAAAGTAGTGAAAAATGCTGGTGCCACCATAATTTCCAACATATATTCAAGAGGTCTTTTAGATCAGAATTACGATTATAAGTCTAATCAGATAGTCTCTCTACTAATTAATAACAAACAAGTAAATTCTGGATATTTTAAAGATTTTCACAAACCTGAAAATTTATTAACGTTTATTAATAATGAAATTCTTTCTTTAAATGTCCAGGAATATAAACCTCAGATAGTATCTATACTTTTTGATTTGGTTGAGTCTAATATTTCTTTAAATGAAAGCTTAACTAAAAACTCTATTGAAGAAGCATTAGCGAATGTGTCTCCAAATAGAGGAATAATTGAAAAGGAAACATTAATTATATCAAAAGGAGAGCTGGTTGAAGGAGATAAATTAAAGATTTTAGAATCCTTGAAAAATGAATATGAAACAAGTAGTGTTTCTAAAACAAACTATTACTTAATAATTTCTTCCTATTCATTACTTGTTATTCTAACTCTTTTAATGATTATATTATTCATAAGAAAGTTTAGAAAAAAGATATACTTAAGTCTCAATCAACTGTCCTTAGTTTTCTTTAATGTCACACTTCTTGTTTTGATTACAACATTCGTTGTTAACATAGAGTCTAGCTATGTATTTGTAATACCAATCTGTATTTTACCCTTATTATTAAAGGCTTTTTTTGATTCAAGGGTTGCTTTTTTTGTACACTCTGTAACGGTAATGTTATTAGGTTTTATTGTTCCTAATAGTTATGAATTCATTTTTTTAAATATAATAGTAGGCGTAATTACAATAATATCTTCTGATGACCTTTACAAACGTGCAAATTTATTTATAACTGTAGGTCAAATCACAGTAGTTTATATGATATCATATTTTTCCTTTTTTGTTATTCATGAGGGAAATATTGATAATCTAGAGATTTTTAACTTTCTACTGTTTATTTTATGTGGACTTCTTACCCTATTTGTTTATCCTTTAATATATATTTATGAGAAAGTATTTAATTTAGTTTCTGATGTTTCATTACTTGAACTATCAGACACCAACTCACCATTATTAAAAGAGCTTTCGAACAAAGCCCCAGGAACGTTTCATCATTCAATGAATGTTGCGAATTTAGCAGAATCCTCAGCAAATGAAATTGGAGGCAACTCTATGCTTGCTAGGGTTGGAGCTTTATATCATGATATAGGAAAAATGGATAATCCTTCATATTTTACTGAAAATCAGGTAACGGGTAGTAATCCACATGATAAGCTGTCATCATTAGAAAGTGTCAATATTATTTTAGATCATGTTTCTAAAGGAGTAGAAATGGCTAAGAAAAACAACTTACCTAATAGAATAATTGATTTTATTAGAACTCATCATGGAACTAGTGTTGTCCATTATTTCTATGAAAATGATCTTAATTTAAATTTAAAACCTAATATTGAAGACTATAAGTATAGTGGACCTAAGCCGTTTAGCAAAGAAACTGCAT
>CAZXST010000081.1:0-4215 GCA_964643205.1 uncultured Flavobacteriaceae bacterium
TAAATTTATATCCTACACCTAGAGAAAAACCTTTTCTATCGCTATAGTAATCAGTATTACGATATGGACTTCCATCAATTCTATAACCAGCTCTGTAGCTCATGCTATTAGATCTTATTTCAGCACCAATTTTATAGGAATTTGCAACAGTTAAGTTATTATAAATTGCCCAATTTAAATCAGTAAAATGTGGATCTATAAATGCATCTGATGTTCTAAATTCCATTTTACTATAATCCTTTCTAGAATAATCAAAACTTATAAGTCCTAATTTTTTTATTACAAATGCTAAACTACCTGTTATTTTAGAAGGTGTTTGAATAGTATATTCTTCAAATACATTAATAGCATTTGGATCTAGCACTATTGTGTTTTCTTCATCAGCTTGATCGATAAATCTTGTAGCTAAATATTGTCTTGTCTCTTCTTTAATTGAATACCAGACAGGTGAATCATAAGTAACACCAAGTCTTAGCCAATCAGTTAATTTAGCAATTGTTCCTAATTGAAATGAATAACCTCCACCAAATCCTGAAAGTCTATTTTCAAAGTTTATGTCAGTAATATGTAAATTCCCAGACTGGCCATTAGTGTTTGATTCTTCCAAAATATTATAGTTGTCATAATCTACAAAATGTACATTTAGGTTAGCGCCTAGGTATAGTTTTTCAGAATATTCAGCACCAACATTTGCAGTAAATTTTCCGTTATATCCTCTTGAGATTGAATAATATGTTTGATTGAATGTTCCAGGGACAACATTTGAGGTATATGAGGTATTATCATCTTCAAAAGAATCAGGATCTATTATAAATGATTCATATCCTAAAAATGCTTGCTGATGCGGGTATCCAAATGTATTGCCAATATCTACATATGCATCAGTTACTGATTCATTTTCAAAAGCAGAAATTTGATCTAATCTTAATCCTTGAGCATTAGCTAAGAAAAAACTATCAATGGAATTAGAATTAGTAAAATCTCTAACAAAAAATTCATTAAAGTTATTGTTGGTTTGGTCATAAGATAATCCTACAACAATTTTCTTCCATTTTTTAGCTGCACCAATATTATTAAATACAAATACACCACCTATTTGATTCATTGTTAAATTGGATTTATCTTGAGTATTATATGCATTTAAAAGACTAACATCATTTGTCTTTTTATCACTGGCAAATGATAATGATAAATAACTATTATTAAAAATAGCAGAGCCTGCTGGATTTGCACTAATTGATGATATTTCACCACCTAAGGCACCAAAAGCACCTCCCATAGCAGAAAATCTTGCTGATCCATCAATGTTATTGTTTGTATAGTTTAATGCATCTGATATGTTTTGTGACATTAAACTAAGTGTTGATATGCAGAAAAATAAAACTAGAATTATTCTATTCATAACTTAAAAATTTAAATGATATTTATATACAGCATTAATATCCTCCAGATCTGCCTCCAGATTTACCACCTGATCTACTTCCACTAGAAGAAGGTCTTGAGAGTCCTGAACTACCAGAGGGTTTAAAACTAGGACTAGAATTAAAACTAGGACTAGAATTATATGAGGGTTTACTATTATTTGAGGGTTTACTATTACTTCCATCATAACCACTAGGTTTATAATTGTAATTGGAAGAAGGTTTTGTGTTTGGTTTATAGGTGTTATTGCTAGGTTTACTTCCTGTGCCATAATTAGAAACAGGTTTTGAATAGTAACTAGGTTTGACTCTAGCTGCACTATTTATCCTATCTATCCTTGAAATTCTATCTCTTAGAGAGGAAGAGCTAAGGTTATTAACTCTATTGCTTATCCTGGTTGTATTACTTGAATAACTAGATCTTAAGGAAGTAGCATTTCTAGATCGCCTTCCACCACTAATATATGCTATAGAAGTATTACTCCATGCATTGAGGAAGTATGGATAGTTGTAATAATGATTACTATAAAATGGATTATAATAGCCATAATACCCCCCCCAACTCCAAAAAGGATTAAAAAAGTCATTATAATATCCGCCAAAACCTCCATAATAATATGGACGCAACCAAAAATTATTATATCCATAACCCCATGTATTCCATACACTTCCATAACCATATCCATAATTATTTAACCATATAGGATAATTCCACATTCTCGACCAATGGATGCTGTTATAAGCAGGACCTCTATATAGATTTATTGTAAGATGATCAATATCTTCTCCCCACGGAGCGTAATTTTTCTTAATGGTATCATTTTCAGCTAAACCTTGATAGTTTTCAACGTCAGTAAAAACAGAATCATTTAAGGATTTAGCTTCTTCATATTGCATTGATTTTTCACTAAATACTGTTTGATAGTATGAGTTTTTTATTTCTTTTTCATAAACAGGCTCTTGAGCAAGTTCTTGCTGTGAATGCATATTTTTATTTTCACTATAAATACCGTCACTTATATTTCCTGAATATTGATAAGTACCACATGAATATAGAATAACTGAAAAAACGATCAATAAAATTGATCTTTTTACTAGAAGAAAATTGTATAATTGCATATCTCTACAATTTAATTGTTGAACAAAACAAAAATAGTTAGATTTGTAAATCAACAAAAGTTATCTATTAACACAACTGCAATAGTTGTGCCAATTTACAAAAAATGGCAAAAAATCTTATAACTCGAGAGGAAGATTATTCAAAATGGTATAATGATTTAGTTGTTAAATCTGGTTTGGCTGAGAATTCTTCAGTAAGAGGATGTATGGTAATTAAACCATATGGTTATGCGATTTGGGAAAAAATGCAGGCTCAATTAGATAAGATGTTTAAAGAAACGGGACATCAGAATGCATATTTTCCTCTATTTGTTCCTAAGAGCTTGTTTGAAGCTGAAGAGAAAAATGCTGAAGGTTTTGCTAAGGAATGTGCAATAGTTACACATTATAGACTTGAGACAGATCCTGATAATCCAAAAAAATTAAGAGTTGATCCAAAGGCTAAACTAGAGGAGGAGCTAATCATTAGACCAACTAGTGAAGCTATAATATGGAATACTTATAAAAATTGGATTCAGTCCTATAGAGATTTACCCATTCTAATTAATCAATGGGCAAATGTTGTAAGATGGGAGATGAGGCCTAGACTATTTTTAAGAACGGCTGAATTCTTATGGCAAGAAGGACATACTGCTCATCAAACTGAAGGTGAAGCAATGGAAGAAGCTTTAATGATTAACTCAATTTATGCAGAATTTGCTGAGAAACATATGTCTATGCCAGTAATTCAAGGTATAAAATCTGAAAATGAAAGATTTGCAGGGGCAGAGGAAACTTTTTGTATTGAAGCTCTTATGCAGGATGGTAAAGCTCTACAAGCAGGTACTTCACATTTTTTAGGACAGAATTTTGCAAAAGCATTTGATGTAAAATTTACTAATAAAGAAGGAAAACTAAATTATGTGTGGGCTACTTCCTGGGGAGTTTCATCTAGATTGATGGGAGCATTAATCATGACTCATAGTGATGACAAAGGACTTGTATTACCTCCAAAATTAGCTCCAATACAAGTTGTAATTGTCCCAATCTATAATGGTGAACAAGAACTGAATTCTATTTCTAATATTGCAAAGAATATTCAGGGCAAATTAAACAAATCAGGCGTTAGCGTTAAATATGACAATAGAGATACTCTTAGGCCAGGAGCAAAATTTGCTCAGCACGAATTACAAGGAGTACCTATAAGAATTGCTATCGGTCCTAAGGATTTAGAAAACAATTCTGCAGAAGTTTCTAGGAGGGATCTTTTGACAAAGGAAATTATTGGTATGGATGATCTTGTAGAACATGTAGAAAAATTATTATCAGATATTCAAGAAAATTTATTCAAAAAGGCTTTGAAATTTAGAGAGGATCATATAACTCAAGTAGAATCCTTTGATGAATTTGAAAAAGTTTTAAATGAAAAAGGAGGATTTATTTCTGCTCACTGGGATGGTACAAATGAAACAGAAAATAAGATAAAAGAAAAAACTAAAGCTACTATTCGATGCATACCTAATAATTCATCTTCATCCAAAGGTAAATGTGTGTATAGCGGTAAACCCTCAAATCAACGTGTAATCTTTGCAAAAGCATATTAAATAAATTGCTGAAAAACCTATTGAAGAAGTTGTATCATATAAAAATAGTTGTATTTTTGCACGCGCAACAATTAGTTGACTGTATGGGCCCG
>CAZXST010000082.1:0-4183 GCA_964643205.1 uncultured Flavobacteriaceae bacterium
GAGTTTCTATATTCATCTAATGTTGTTGCTCCAATGCATTGAACTTCTCCTCTTGCTAGTGCTGGTTTAAACATATTTGATGCATCCAAACTTCCTGTAGCTCCTCCGGCACCAACTATTGTATGGATCTCATCTATAAATAGAATAACATTTTTATTTTTCTCAATTTCATTCATTACAGCCTTCATCCTTTCTTCAAATTGTCCTCTATATTTTGTTCCTGCAACTAGACTTGCTAAATCTAAAGAAATTATCCTCTTATTGTATAGGACCCTTGAAACTTTCTTTTCTATTATTCTAATTGCCAATCCTTCAGCTATAGCAGACTTGCCAACACCTGGCTCACCTATTAGTAATGGATTGTTTTTTTTACGTCTACTTAATATTTGTGAAACTCGCTGTATTTCTAAATCCCTTCCTATTATTGGATCTAAATCATCATTTTCAGCTAAAAATGTGAGATCCTTACCAAAATTATCTAGAACAGGAGTTGTAGATTTTTTATTCTTCTTTATTTTAGGAGTTTGTTTAATAATAGGATCATTTTCATAATCATCAGCTGTATCACTACTTTTTTGAGATTCTGGAGAAGAGGTTTCTTCATCTGCTATTAGAGATTTAAACTCTTCTTTTACTGTACTGTAGTTAACCTCAAGTTTATTTAAAATTTTGGTAGTTGGATCGTTTTCATTTCTAAGAATGCATAATAAAAGATGGCCTGTATTTATTATAGAACTTTGAAAGAGCTTAGCCTCTAGAAAAGTTGTTTTAAGAGCTCTCTCTGCTTGACGCGTTAAATGAAGATTCTTTTTTGAACTAGTTTTAGTATCATCAAAATCAACTGGATTTAGGGATTCTACTTTTTTTCTTAAAACATTTAAATCTACATCTAAGAAATTTAAAATTTCTATTGCTTTCCCCTCTCCACTTCTAATCAAACCTAAAACAAGGTGTTCTGTACCAATAAAATCATGGCCTAATCTCAAGGCTTCTTCTTTACTGTAAGTAATTACATCTTTTACCCTAGGTGAAAAATTATCATCCATTAAATTAATTTTCACTAAATGTAGGAATTCTAATATTCTTAAACAATATGTGATTATAATATTTTTCTATTCTAATTTTAACATAAATTATTTCACAAATAATTGTTAATAAAAAAACACTTTTTTACCGCCGTTTTAACCTTATTTCATGGGTTAAATTTATTATATTTGTTGTATGAAATTTTTATCTAAAAATTAAAGGCAATTATATATGAATGACGGTGAAAAATTAATACCAATTAATATTGAAGATCAAATGAAATCAGCATACATTGACTATTCAATGTCTGTTATAGTTTCTAGGGCGCTTCCCGATGTAAGAGATGGGTTAAAGCCAGTACATAGAAGGGTTCTTTACGGAATGCATGATATGGGTGTTAAATCTACTACTGCATATAAAAAATCAGCTAGAATTGTTGGGGATGTTATGGGTAAATATCATCCACATGGGGATTCTTCTGTTTATGATACAATGGTTCGTATGGCACAAGAATGGAGTCTTAGATATCTATTAGTTGATGGTCAAGGTAACTTTGGGTCAATTGATGGAGATAGTCCAGCAGCAATGAGATATACTGAAGCTAGAATGCAAAAGATTTCTGAAGAAATGCTCGCTGATATTGAAAAGGACACTGTAGATCATAAATTAAATTTTGACGATAGTCTTAAAGAGCCAACGGTTTTACCTACAAAAATTCCTGCTCTTTTAATAAATGGAGCTTCAGGTATAGCAGTTGGTATGGCAACAAATATTGCACCTCATAACCTTACTGAAGTTATAGATGGAACAATTGAATATATTAAAAACAATAATATTGAAATTGATGAATTAATGAACTTCGTAAAAGCTCCAGATTTTCCTACTGGAGGGATAATTTATGGATATGAAGGTGTAAAAGATGCTTTCCACACAGGAAGAGGAAGAATTGTTGTTCGTGCTAAAGCTGAAATTGAAGAAGTTGATGGTAGAGAGTGTATAATAGTTTCAGAAATTCCCTATCAAGTAAATAAATCTGAACTTATAAAGAAAATTGCAAACTTAGTTAATGATAAAAAAATTGAAGGTATTTCTACTATTAGAGATGAGTCTGACAGAAATGGAATGAGGATTGTTTTTGTGTTAAAAAGGGATGCAATTCCTAATATTGTTTTAAACAAATTATACAAATATTCTCAACTTCAATCTTCATTTAGTGTTAATAACGTCTGTCTTGTAAAAGGTAGGCCTAGAACACTTAATCTAAAACAGATGATTAAGTATTTTGTTGAGCATAGACATGAAGTTGTTGTAAGAAGAACTAAGTACGAATTAAAGAAAGCCGAAGAAAGATGTCATATTCTAGAAGGATTAATTATTGCTTCAGATAATATAGATGATGTAATAAAGTTAATTAGAGCCTCTAAAAATGCTGATGAAGCTAGAGAAAACTTAATGAATAAATATAAGTTATCAGAAATTCAGTCAAAAGCAATTGTCGAAATGCGTTTAAGACAGCTTACTGGACTAGAACAAGACAAACTAAGAAACGAGTATAATGAAATTAAAGAGCTTATTACTGATCTTAAAGATATTTTAGATACTGAAGATAGAAGAATGGAAATTATCACTAATGAATTAATTGAAGTTAGAAAAAAATATGGTGATGAAAGAAGATCAAGAATAGAATACTCTGGAGGAGATTTATCTATTGAAGATATGATTGCAGATGAAAAAGTAGTTATTACTATTTCACATGCTGGATATATTAAAAGAACTCCTCTAGATGCATATAGAGTGCAAAATAGAGGAGGTGTTGGTCAAAAAGCTTCCACCACTAGAAATGAAGACTTTTTAGAGAAACTCTTTATTGGAACAAATCATCAATACATGTTATTCTTTACTCAAAAAGGAAAATGTTTTTGGATGAGAGTTTATGAAATTCCTGAGGGGAGTAGAACATCAAAAGGTAGAGCTATTCAAAACCTAATTAATATCGAACAAGATGATAAGGTAAAAGCTTTTATATGTACTAAAGACTTAAAGGATGAAGATTATATAAATCAACACTATGTAATAATGGCTACTAAAAAAGGTCAAGTAAAGAAAACATCATTAGAGAAATATTCAAGACCGCGTATCAATGGTATTAATGCAATAACTATTAGAGAAGGTGATGAATTGCTTGTAGCAAAACTAACTAATGGGGAAAGTCAAGTTATGATGGCATTAAAATCTGGTAAAGCTATTAGATTTGAGGAAGCTAAAACCAGACCTATGGGAAGAAGTGCTTCTGGAGTAAGAGGAATAAGGCTTCAACATGACAAAGATGAAGTTATAGGCATGGTCTCTGTTAATGATATGGAAAGCAATATTTTAGTCGTTTCATCTAACGGATATGGCAAGAGATCAAAGTTAGAAGACTATAGGATAACCAATCGAGGAGGTAAAGGAGTTAAAACTATATCAATTACAGACAAAACAGGAAGCTTAGTCTCAATAAAGAATGTTAATGACACTAATGGTTTAATGATAATAAATAAATCCGGCATTGCTATTAGAATGGCTGTTAAAGATCTTAGAGTAATGGGAAGAGCAACTCAAGGTGTTAAGTTAATTAATATAAAAAAAGGTGACTCTATAGCTGCTGTTGCTAAAGTTATAAACGAAGAACAAGATGAACATGAAGAAACTATTGTACAATCAGAAAACACAACCTCAAATGAGGTAGAAGATATTATAAAATCAAACAAGAATATATCTCTTGAGATAACCAATGAAGAAGAAGAAAACACTGAAGAATAACTTAATTTTTAAAATAATGAATAAAAATATCTTTATAATCCTTGTATTCCTTTTTGTTAGTATGACATTTGCCCAGAAAAAGGAATTAAAATTTGCTGAAAGAAATATAAAATCTGAAGACTTCTCAGCTGCTAAACAAAATATTGAATTGGCTGAAAAATTAATAAGTCAGATGGATGCAAAAACAACTATAAAATACCATTATTTAAAAGGTGTTGCAAATTATGCTAATGGAGGATCAAATATTGAAGAGTCTTCTGTTGCTTTAGAGAATTTAAACAAAGCGATTGATCTAGAATCTACATCTAGCACTAAAGTATATACTCCAAAGGCTGAAGAGTTACGAATAGCTATG
>CAZXST010000083.1:0-4023 GCA_964643205.1 uncultured Flavobacteriaceae bacterium
CCTGTATGGCTTCCAAACATATCGGTGATCTCTGCAAAATTATCTGAAATTAATTTTCTGAAATTTAATGATGAGCTAATAGAAATATTGTCATTAAATTCTTTTGAATAGATAGAGTTTAATGTAATTTGTGTATCATCACTTCTATCTTCATATAGAACATAAGCTGCATTTACATTAGCAATATTGTTTGTAAGATTTGCATCATATATTCTATTCCAATCAATTTGTCCATTATTTACAAAATTTTCCTGAGCTAAATATGCTCCTTCATAATCTGGCCCATCATTATCGGCTAAGAAATAACTTGGCAGTCCTTGATAATATGCAGGACTTGGGTTAGCACCACCTCCATAATCTAAGCGACTATTTCCCAATTCTCCAAACTGAAAACCAACATTTGTTTGGAGTGATGAGCTCTTATCAATTGTCCAATAATGATTAAAAATAACAACAGGCTCTACAACTCTCTTTACACGAGAGTTTCTTTTTTCCCCGTCATGCCATCCCCAATATTCATTATATCTTGTATCTTGCAAATCATAAACTTCCTGAGTATTTGGAGATGATTTTCCTCTTCTATTAGGAGCATATATTGCTGCAAGATTAAAACTATGTTTATTATTTAATATTTTTTCTACAGAAACAAACAATGAATTTGAGTCATAAAATGATGCGTCTTGATATCCCTCATTCCCCCATCTTCTACCCATTGAAATAGAATATGCCCACCCCTTATCATTCAAACCAGATGAGTATGTGGCCATTAATCTATTTGTATAACTCCTGTTTGAAGAAGAATAAGTAATTCTGCCACCCTGAGAATATTCTGATGCTCTGACATTTATATTAACAGAGCCTAAAATACCTCCAAAATTATATACAGAAGGAGGTATACCATTAGATAATTCTTGATTTCTTAGGACATCATTTAACCCTCCCCAATTACTCCATTGTGGCCTTCCATTGTACATCTTGTTCATATTAATTCCATTAATTAAAACATTAGCATTTTCTGAATCTAATCCTCTAACCTTAAAAAATGAAGGGCTAAACTCATATGCAGCCGTTCTATAAAATACATCCATAGAAGAATTTAATAATCCTGAAATATTATCAGAGGCAGAAGTATCATCATTTAATTCATCATCACTTAATGAAATACTAAATAGATCTTCTATAAGTTTATCCGAATTATCAGTGTCTGTAGAATCAACAGATATTTCTATAACAAGATCAGATTGAGCAAATGAATTAATTGAATAAAGAAAAAAAGATAGGCAAATAATCAAGTATTTATTCATTATATAAATTTTTGTTTAGCAGCTATTAATTTTATCCCTAAATTTAGGGCTTTATTTATTATAATTTTTATTCATATAACAATTTTTTAAAGATAAAATGAGAAATTACATATTAGGTGTCTTAATAGGAATTATATCGATAAATTCGGTAGGTCAGGAAAAAAGAAATTTCAAGATACATACTATTGCCTTCTACAATGTTGAAAATCTTTTTGACACAATAAATGATGTAAATAAAAATGATGAGGCAAGTCCAATAATGGAAATAAAATTTAATAGATCTGAAATTTATAAGAAAAAAGTTGAAAATATGGCTAAGGTTATTGCAGATATTGGTTTTGATCTAATAAACAAATCTCCGTCAATAGTTGGTCTAAGTGAAGTAGAAAACAAAAATGTAATTGAAGATCTGTTAAATAATAAGCACTTATTCAATAAAAATTATGATATAGTTCACTACGATTCACCTGATGAAAGAGGTATTGATGTAGGACTCATATATAATAAAAATGTATTTAAGGTTAATTCTTCTAAATCACATGAGCTAATAATCTATGATAATAAATCATCAAAAAGAAATTATACAAGAGATCAACTAGTTGTTAGTGGTTTATTAGATAATGAATTAATACATATTATTGTGAACCATTGGCCTTCTAGGTCAGGAGGTG
This sequence comes from uncultured Flavobacteriaceae bacterium, assembly GCA_964643205.1. Taxonomy (GTDB): domain Bacteria; phylum Bacteroidota; class Bacteroidia; order Flavobacteriales; family Flavobacteriaceae. The sequence goes on from CAZXST010000083.1 coordinate 1,976, forward strand.
AAGAAAGAAGTAGAGCGGGAAGAATGGCAGCAGCAGAGTTAAATAAAAAAATTATTGATTCCTTACAAGACAAGTATAAAAACGCAAAAATTATTACTATGGGTGACTTCAATGATGACCCGCACGATGATAGTATGAAAAAGATATTAAACGCAAAAAAATATATTGAGGATGTTAAAACAAACGGCATATATAACCCAATGGAAGTAATACTGTCAGATCATGGGATTGGAACTAATGCATATAGGGATGTATGGCAACTATTTGATCAGATACTAGTAACTGAACCTTTTTTAAATAAAAAATATGATAGCTATCAATTCTATAAAGCTGGGATTTTTAATAAATCATATCTAATTAATAAGGCTGGAAGATATAAGGGTTATCCCTTTAGGAGTTTTTCGTGGGGAAGTTTTACAGGGGGATATAGTGATCATCTTCCTCCATATATTTACTTAATAAAAGAAATTAAAGATTAACACCAATAAAAAAGCCCACCTTATAGTGGGCTTTTTTATTTATATGATTAAGGTATTAAAACTTATATCTTAAACCAACATTCCAGGTTCTGCCCATTCCAAAGTATCCTTGGTTTGCAACATTAACACCATTCCATGTTTCGTCACCTGCTTCTGCAGCGATATTAGTTCTTAATTCATTAATATATACTCTATCAAAAAGATTATTGATATTAACTCTAACATTTAATGAATTTCCTTCATCTCCTACATACATCTTATATGACATTCCCATGTCAACTACATGATAGCTAGGAACTTTTAAGTTTTCCTTTACAGCTCCTACATCAGCATACAGATTATCATAAAATCTCACATCTGAGTCCATAGAAAATCTTTCAGCTACTTGCCAATCAATTCCCAATCCAGCAGTAAACTGTGCAGCGTCACCTACTTCACCTCCATCTACATCATTACTAGAAGTACTAATTACGTTTTGATCCTCATCAGTAACCCTACTAAGAGCTTCCCCTACATACTTCCAATCACCCATTGAAACAAATCCTTTAAGTGTGTAAGGTACATCAGGCTGAGGGTCCCAATCAAAGTCCCATTCTATACCTTGATGTAATTGCTCTACACCTTCATTGGTTGTAAATGTAACAACGTCATTTTGAACATTAAATGAAGTTACTACTCTATCTGCCCAATTTGTTCTATACACATTAACATTGGTAGAGAAATTTGGACTTGAATATGTCCATCCAGCCTCTAAACCAAGTATTGTCTCATTTGAAGTTAATGGATTCACTTGATTAGTATAATTCAAATAAATGTTATCATGATAAGGCTGACGAGAGTAATATCCAGCATTAAAAAATACCTTTCCATTTTCTGCAAGATCCCATGCAGCACCTGCTTTTGCATTATAGCCCACATTATCTACTTTTTCTGAATCAACACCATCAGTTATTCCACCAGGAAGTGGTGTCCCTGTAGATTGAGATGAAGTCCCATCAATTAAAGTTTGATCAGCATATTGGTAGTGATCAAATCTTTGGTGATGTTGACTAGAAACAGATCCTTGAAAAAATGTTGAAAAATTATCATTAGTATACTCTAACTGAGTAAAAATTCCTGCATATGAAATTCTCTCATCATTACTATAAGCAATTTTTTCATCCTGATCAAATTTAGCAAAAGTAGCATACCATGGATTAGCAGCCATATCTCTAGCTGTAATAACATTCTTATATGTTCCATAAGAACCATAAGTTTGATGGTTATCATTTTGATTTCTTAACCTAATATTCTCTTGCCATGTTTGAAGTCCATGGAAATTCTCCACGATTCTAAAATGTTCTCCATAGTATGTTCTAAGGTCAGCACCTACATTAAATGTAAGATTATCACTAAATACTTTTTCATACTTCATAACCATTCCTACCCAGTTGTGCATATTCATAGATGCTCTAGTAACATATCCACCTTCTGCTGCATAGTTACCTCCAGCGCCAGAAGTAGATAAATTATAACCATAAATTGCATCATAATCTATATTACCACGATCATTTCTAATTCTTTGACCTC
>CAZXST010000084.1:0-1214 GCA_964643205.1 uncultured Flavobacteriaceae bacterium
CCCAATTGCAATAGCCATCAAGATTATAAAGGCATTTATGACAATAAATCAACTGGAGTATTCAATGGAAAAATAATTGTAGAAAAACAGGCGCAAAAGACAAATGCCTTCCAAGCAAACAATAATGTTTTACTATCAAATAAAGCAACTATAAATGCAAAACCTCAACTTGAAATATATGCTGATGATGTTAAATGTTCGCATGGATGTACAGTAGGTCAGTTAGATAAAAATGCACTATTTTATTTAAAATCAAGAGGAATTCCAGAAAAAGAGGCAACTGCACTTTTAATGTATGGTTTTGCAAATAATATACTAGAAAGCGTAAAAATTCCTGAAATTAAAGCTAGGATAAACCATATTATTGCCAGTAAATTAGGAGTAAAAATTGGTTTTAATTTATAAATGAAAAATACAACTGGATTTAATATAGCATCAATTCGTGAGGATTTTCCAATACTTAATTCAAAAGTAAATGGAAAACAGCTAATATATTTTGATAATGCTGCTACCACTCAAACTCCAAAAGTTGTAATAGATTCAATAGTATCTTATTATTCAAAGCTTAATGCTAATATACATAGAGGCGCTCATTACCTAAGTCAAAAGGCAACTGAAGCTTATGAGAGTGCAAGAAAAAAATTTCAAAAACATCTTAATGCAAAAAATTCTAATGAGATCATTTTCACCTCAGGCAGCACCCACAGCATCAACCTAGTTGCTAATGGATTTACTAATCTATTAAAATCAGGAGACGAAATAATTGTCTCACATCTTGAACATCACAGTAATATTGTTCCATGGCAAATGCTATGTGAAAAAACTGGTGCAATAATGAAAATTATTCCTATGAATCATGATGGGGAATTAATTTTTTCAGAATATGAAAAATTGCTGTCTAATAAAACTAAAGTTGTATTTGTAAACCACGTTTCAAATGCATTAGGAACAATAAATCCGGTAAAAGAAATTATTAGTAAAGCACATGAATTTGGAGCAGCAGTATTAATTGATGGAGCACAAGCACTTCCTCACTTTGAAGTAGATGTCAAAGATTTAAATGCTGATTTTTATGTTGCCTCAGCACATAAATTCTATGGACCAACAGGAGTTGGAATTCTATATGGAAAAGAAAAATGGCTAGATAAACTTCCTCCCTACCAAGGGGGTGGAGAAATGATTGATGAGGTAACATTTGAAAAAACTACCTATGC
>CAZXST010000084.1:1314-3945 GCA_964643205.1 uncultured Flavobacteriaceae bacterium
ATTAAAGGATGTCAAAGCAAAGTATGGCTTTATGCAGAATATATTAATAATAAACTTATATTTACAGCTGACAGTGATGCTATAATTACAAAAGGAATTATAGCTATCTTAGTTAGGGTTTTTTCAAATCAATCCCCTAAAGATATAGTTGATGCTAAAGCAGATTTTATTGAAGAAATTGGATTAAAGCAGCATCTATCTCAAACAAGAGCAAATGGATTGTCAAGTATGATTAAGCAAATTAAGCTATATGCTGTAGCTTACTTAAACAAATAAAATGAGTCAAGAAGTATTTAATCCAAATGAAATAGGAGAGAAAATAATAGATGTTATAAAAACAATTTATGACCCAGAAATTCCTGTTGATATTTATGAGCTTGGGTTGATCTATGATGTAATGGTAAACGAAAATTTTGATGTCAAAATATTAATGACATTAACTACTCCAAATTGTCCAGTAGCAGAGACTCTTCCTGTTGATGTAGAAGATAAAGTAAAAACTGTCAAGGGCATTAAAAGTGTAGAAGTAGAAATAACCTTTGATCCACCATGGACACAAGATCTTATGAGCGAAGAAGCAAAACTTGAATTAGGAATCTTATAGACTTAAAACTATAATGTCCAAAGAAATCATTAATAGAGTAGAAAACAGCAAGCTAATTTCAATTGATCTTGGAGACTATTATTTGCCTGGAAAAAGATATGAAATTGATATAAAAGACTGGCTAGTTGACGGTCTATATCTTAAGGAAAAAGAATTTAGAAAAGCTGTAAAAAATCATAATTGGATTCAGTACAAAGATGCTTTTGTTGCAATAAATTGCACAAGTCAAGCTATCATCCCGCCGTGGGCATATATGTTAATTTCTACACAACTATCAAATAATACCAAGAAAACTATTATTGGAAATTTAAATGATTTGGAGAAAAAAATATTTGAAGAACAAATTCAAAAAATTGACCTTTCTATTTACAAAAACAAATCAGTAGTTGTTCAAGGATGTTCAAATAATAAAGTGCCAGCATCAGTCTATTATGATATATGCTCTAAATTAGTTCCTATAGCTAAGAGCATAATGTATGGTGAGGCATGCTCTTCAGTGCCAGTATTTAAAAAAAAACTTAGTTAATTTCAGGATACAAAAAGTCATTGTAAGGAAATCTTGTTATATGAATTTTTCTAACTTCATCATAAAGACATTCTTTTAATTCTTCTATATTAGTTTTATTTATTGCAGAAATAAATTTTACCTTATCACCAAGCTTATTCATCCATGTATGCTCCCACTCTTCTATGGAAAAATTACTCTTATCTCTTTCTGCTATTAAATTATCCTTGTCATAATTAACAGGCTCATAATTATCGATTTTATTAAAGACCATTATAGACGGTTTTCCTAAGGATTTTATTTCATCTAATGTTTTTTCAACAGCACTAATATGCTCTTCAAAATTAGAATGAGAAATATCAACTACATGTAAAAGCAAATCTGCCTCTCTAACTTCATCAAGAGTACTTTTAAAAGACTCAATTAATTGTGTTGGAAGTTTTCTAATAAATCCAACTGTATCACTTAGAAGAAAAGGGAGATTCCTTATGACAATTTTTCTGACTGTTGTGTCTAAAGTAGCAAACAATTTATCCTCTGCAAAAACCTTGGATTTACTTAGCAAATTCATTAGAGTAGATTTTCCAACATTTGTGTATCCTACAATAGCAACTCTAATTAATTTTCCTCTATTTCCTCTTTGAGAATGCATTTGCTTATCAATAGATTTTATTTTTTCCTTTAGAAGAGATATTTTATTGCGTACAATTCTCCTGTCAGTTTCTATTTCAGTTTCTCCAGGTCCCCTCATTCCAATGCCTCCCTTTTGCCTTTCTAAATGCGTCCACATTCCTTTCAGTCTTGGTAAAAGATACTGACACTGAGCCAACTCAACTTGTGTTTTTGCATAACTAGTAGTGGCACGTTGGGCAAAAATATCTAATATCAAATTAGTTCTATCAAGAACCTTACAATTAAAGATTTTACTGATATTTCTCTCTTGAGTTGGAGATAATTCATCATCAAAGATTGCCGTATTAATATCATTGGCTTCTATATATCTTTTAATTTCTGAAATTTTTCCGCTCCCAATAAAAGTTTTTGGGTTAGGCATATTCATTTTCTGTACAAATCTCTTTACTACTTTTCCTCCTGCAGTTATTGTTAAAAAATCTAACTCATCCAAGTAATCTTTTGATTTTTCAATACCTTGAGCTTGTGTAACTATCCCAACTAAAATTGTGTTTTCCAAATTCTATTTTTTGCTAATTACTAAAGTTTACAAATTTACAAATCTGATGAAAAATGGTTGCATAAAAATATACTTAAAAGTATGATTATTTTAATTTTGCATTTGTATATTTATTTATTCATGAAGAAGACAATACTATTTTCATTATTTTTTTTGATTTACTCACTAACTGGGCAAGCCCAAGAAGATATAACAGTTGACTGTAATGCAGGACCAGTTAGTACTACATTCTGCTACGATACTGGTGGAGACAATTCATACTTATATACTAGTAATGATGGTGGTCCATTGAACCTAGTTATAGATTCTGGGGAAGTAGAAAATGGTTGG
>CAZXST010000085.1:0-3920 GCA_964643205.1 uncultured Flavobacteriaceae bacterium
GTTACAATTTCAGGCTCAACAACTTCATAAAAAAAAGATTCACTCCTGCTACAGCTCAATGTAACAATGAGCATTAATAAAATTAAAGGATACCTTAAAAAGGAGTTCATAAAAATCACTTAAGCTGGGGCCAAATTTACATATTTTTGAAATAATTATAATTATAATTAAAAACAAAACTATCTTTGCAATAAATTATATCATATGAGAAATTTTATTTTCTTATCTGTATTTCTACTATCATTTGCTGGGTTTTCCCAAAAAATACTGCCAGATATAAATCTTAAAACATTTGAAGGGGATAAGGTAAATATTGCTGATTTAACTTCAAATGATAAGATCGCTATTTTGTCCCTATGGGCAACATGGTGTGTGCCCTGCATTAAAGAGCTAGATGCAATAAATGAATTGTATGACCAGTGGAAAGCTGAAGTTGATTTTGAAGTTTATGCAATATCTGTTGATGATAGCAGATCTATCAACAGGGCAAAAGCATTAGTTAATGGAAAAGGATGGGAACATAATATACTTCTGGATACAAATCAAAATTTAAAAAGGGCATTAGGAGTATCCGCTATTCCTGAAACAATAATTGTTAAAAACAATGAGATCCTTTACCAACATACTGGTTATAGAAATGGTGATGAATATGAACTTTTTGACAAACTCAAAAAACTTTCTAAAGAATGAAAAATATATTTTTTATAATATTTCTATTTTTCTTTTCAATAATTTACTCTCAAGACCAGCCCTATATATATGGTAGTTTTGAAAGCAATTCGCAATTACTTCAAAATGATGAGTCTTTAGGATTCATATCTCCTGAAGATAACTTTAGATCAAATAATTATTTTCAAATAAACTACCAAACAAACAATATTTTAGCAGGTATTCAATATGAAGGGTACTTACCTAGTTCACTACTAGGGTTTTATCCAGAACTTGACAACCAAAATAAAATAACTAATTACTTTATTAAGGTTCAAAATCAGAAAAGCGATATAACCGTGGGGTCTTTTTATGAGCAGTTTGGTAACGGACTCATTTTTAGATCATGGGAAGATCGTCAACTAGGCATCAATAATGCAATCAAAGGAGTAAAATTAAAATATTATCCATCTGATGATATTGAATTAACTGCATTAGTTGGTCAGCAAAGAGATGGATTTAATTACACTGAATCAACGATTCAAGGGTTAAATACTGATATAAGTTTAAATCAAATACTTAATCTAAAAGAAATTGATTTATCAATTGGCTCTAGTATCGTAAATAGATATCAAGAAAATGGATCTAATGATTCTATTCCATCAAATGTTTCAGCCTATGGCGGTAGAGTGAATATGTATGCAGGTGACTTTTCTCTTAATATAGAAGGTGCAATTAAAGATCCTGATGTGATTGCTAACGAAAATGTCCTAGTATCTAATAGACAATATGACGGAACTGCCTTGCAGGTTGATTTTGGATATTCAAAAAAAGGAATTGGAATAAATACAACATTTAGACGTCTAGAAAATTTTAATTTCTATAGTGATAGACTAGCAGAAGGCAATATCTACAATCAAAAAACACTGAGCTTTACCCCTGCTCTTAGTAAACAGCAGGACTATCTACTAACAAATATTTATGTATACAATTCACAGCCTCGATTGGTAATGAATTCCATTGAAAAAAGATCAGGTGAAGTAGGTTTTCAAAATGATTTTTATTACACCTTTAATAAAGATAATTTCCTGGGAAAATATAAGACAAAAATTGCTTTTAATTTTTCATACTGGAGCGGTATAGAGTCTACATTTAATCAAGATAATTCGTACGATGTGAAATTTATTGGAAATGGAGATAGATATTATAGAGATTTAAACTTGGAAATAAAAAATAGATGGAATTCTAAACTAAAAACAGCAATTACCTTTTTAGATGTGATTATAGACAAGGGCATTACATTGGGTGGCCCCCTTGGAGTTCAAGGAGATATCAAAGCAAAAGTTGGAGTTATTGAAGCAAATTATCTTCATGCAAATGGAAAATCTTCTAGAGGGGTACTTCAACATTTATGGACTAAAAACGATAGAAAAAACTGGCTAGGACTTGTTTATGAATATGGAATCTCATCATCGGTAAATGTTTTTGTTTCAGATGGATGGAATTACGGAAGATCTGACAAAATACATTACTACAACATAGGTGGTAGTTATTCAAAAAATAGTACTAGAGTAAGTCTTAACTACGGAAGACAAAGAGGTGGGCTTATATGTATTGGTGGGGTATGTAGATATGTTCCAGAGAGTAACGGATTCAATCTAAACCTTAGTCGTTCTTTTTAATTCAATATAATTTTCTTGAATATTGAAGTGCCATTTTCCTCTATAAAATTCAGCAGATACATATGATTTGGTATAATTGATGAATTAATATAGTTATCTCCTATTTGAATATCTTTTTCTATAATTAAGGAACCTCTTATATCATATATATTTAGTTTATATTGTTTTTCAGAGTGTATTTTTAGCTGACCATTGTAATGAGAAATTGTAGCATTAATTTGATCAATATTATCAACACTTAGAGTAGAAGAATAATAATATCCTATATGAACTTCAGTCATTAACTCCGCTTGTGAAACAACTTCATTTCCATCTCCATCAACCATATAAAAACGAAATGTATATTCTACAGGTGTACTTCCATCTCCAGGATCTTCATTAAAAAAATGATCACCAGATGATGCTTGAGTTTCATTTGGTGCAATAGTTACGAAAGAATTGGATGGGTAAGATTGATTTAAAGCTACACCATTATAGCAATTTCCAAAACACAGTTCCATTAAACTTCCGTCTGTTCCAGACATGCTAGTAACCTCAACTTTTACATTAATGTCTTCAGACGAATCATTCCTTACGTAAAAGCCCATCGATGCCTCATCATAAGTGATGTCTGAAAATTCGAAGACTTCATTATCTTCTATTTCAACTCCATCAATTGTTTCTAATGAAAAAGCATATTCATTCTGTGAATAAACAAACATATTAGTTAAAAGAAGTGTTATAAAAAGAAATATTCTGGAATTAATCATTAAGTATATATATTAATATATAAACAAAAATAAACAAAACTCCTTATATTTGAAAAAAAGCAGACTCTATGAAAAAACAATACATTTTACTTTTTATCTTTTTATTATCATCTATAGGATATATTTCAGCGCAAACAATCGTTTCAACATCGCCTGAAAACAAAAATGCAATAGTAGAAGAATCTACAGCTATTCATTGTTCCTATTGTCCGGATGGTCATGCGATTCTAAATCAAATGATTGACCAAAATCCAGATGATGTTTTTGTAATTAAATTTCATGAAGGAGGATATGCATGGGATTGTGATCCCAATGGCGGTCATGATTTTAATAATACACTTGCCAACCAACTAGGAAATATGGCAGCGGCTAACGGACAACCTTCGGCTTCTGTTAATCGTCAAGTTTTTTCTAATTATTCTATGACCGGTGGAACTGCAATGAGTAGAGGTTATTGGTCTTCTGCAATATCTCAAGTTTTACAAGAGAGTGCTTATGTTAATGTTGGTCTTGAAGCAGAATTATCTGGTAATGTGCTTACAATTCATGTAGAGGCATATTATACGGCAAGTAGCCCTCAATCAACCAACTATCTGCATATTGCAATAATGCAAGATGAAACCGTTGGTCCACAACTAGGAGCAAATGATTTTAATCCAAGCTATGTAGTTTCAAGTACACCAAATTCTAATTATCAGCATAATGAATATGATTACAGACATATGGATAGATTAGTAGATATGGTTGATGGAATTAGTGGAGATGCAATTACTACAACTTCAACAGGTAGTTTTATTGATAGAACCTACACTTATACGCTTCCAGAGATGTATAATGATGT
>CAZXST010000086.1:0-3887 GCA_964643205.1 uncultured Flavobacteriaceae bacterium
GAACAGAATTATTGGTATGGGAGGTGCTTTAGATTCAGCAAGATTTAAATATAGATTAGCTGAGGCATTAGATTCTCCAGTTACCGAAGTGGATGGTATGGTTATAGGAGGACACAGTGATAAAGGTATGGTACCTCTGATCTCTAAGGCTACAAGAAATGGTGAAAAAATTACGAATTTACTTACAGCTGAACGACTAGAACAAGTTAAACAGGACACAAAGGTTGGCGGCGCTACATTAACGGCATTATTAGGCACTTCAGCTTGGTATGCTCCCGGAGCTGCTGTTAGTTCGTTAGCACAGGCAATAATATGTGATGAGAAAAAAACATTTTCTTGTTCATCTTATTTAAATGGTGAGTTTGGTATAAATGATATTTGTATTGGTGTCCCTGTTGTATTAGGAAAAAATGGTATAGAAGAAATTGTTGAAATTAACTTAGACCAATCTGATATGGATCATCTAATGGAAAGTGTTGAGGGTGTTAGAAAAACAAACAAACTATTAGATTTCTAGTAATATTTCTATTTATAGCCTTTTTTGAACTATGTAATAAATGAATTGAATCAGTTGGCATTTTATTCGTTATATCATATATTTGCTCCACTTTTAACTGAAATGTATTAAAACATGAAGAACAAAGGATTGATAAAATTTTTCGCTTGGCTTTTTGGTTTAGTTTGTATATTCCAATTGGTTCTTACTTTCCAGTTTAATCAGATTGAAAATCGAGCTGATGATCATATTATCAATCTTGTTGATGATTCAGAGGAAAATTTTGATAGCAAACGAAGAGATTTAAAACTAAGATACCTGGATTCTATATCAAATATTTCAGTTTTCAATATTCTAATTGCTGACTATACTTATGATGAACTTAAGAAAAAGTCAATGAAATTAGGGCTGGACTTAAAAGGAGGAATAAATGCTATTTTACAGATTTCAGTCAAGGATATACTAAAAAGTTTGTCTAATAATAGTACAGATCCCATATTTAATAAGGCTTTGAGTGATGCTGAAGAAATACAAAAAAATAGTCAAAACACTTATTTAGAAGATTTTTTTATAGCATTTGATAATATTAAGGGTGATAGTAAGCTTGCATCTCCAGATATTTTTGCCAATAGAACTTTAAGTGAAGAAATTACTTTTAATATGTCTGACGATGAGGTAAGGCCAATATTAGAGAAAAAAATAGATGAAAGCATTGAATCTGCATTACAAGTTTTAAGAAAGAGAATAGACCCGGATGGCCTTTTATCACCTGTTATTCAAAGAATTGGAAATTCAGCTAGAATTCTATTTGAATTGCCTGGCGCTAATGATGTTGAAAGAATTAAAAAATTATTACAGGGAACTGCACAACTCGAGTTTTGGGATGCTTTTAAAGGTGAAGAATTTATTCAGTTTATAGTTCAAGCTAACGAAATTGTAAAAAATATTGAGGATATATCGGACGAATCTATAGTTGATTCCTCGCAAGATCAAGAAACAAGTGAAATTGACGAATTATTAGGTTCTGAAACTCAGATCGATTCTGTTGTTAATCCCATTTTAGATTTAATTAAGGGGCAAGGTTATCCAGGAGGACCTGTAATCGCAACATTTGATTCTAGAGGAAAAGATGAAATTTCAAAATATTTATCTCTTCCTGAAGTTAGATCTTTACTTTCTACTGAACAAAGATTTGTTAAGTTTTTATGGGGAATTACTCAGATTGATGATGAAGGTAATGAGTATTCCGAATTATATGCTTTAAAAGGAAATAGAGAAAACAAACCATTATTAAATGGTTCAGTAATTACTGATGCTAGGCAATCCTATTCAATTGATGGTGTTAGCCCTACTGTGAGTATGCAGATGAATAGTAAGGGTGCAAAAATATGGGAAAAGATGACTGGAGATGCCTTTAATCAGGGATCTCAAATTGCAATAGTTTTAGATGATATTGTATATTCTGCTCCGGGAGTTACAAGTGGACCTATTTCTGGTGGTAATTCTGAGATTTCAGGTTCCTTTGATACTGCAGAGGCAATAGATTTAGCAAATGTTCTTAGAGCAGGAAAATTACCTGCATCTGCAGATATTATTCAAGCAGATGAAGTTGGTCCATCATTGGGTCAAGAAGCTATTGATAGTGGAATATTATCTTTTCTTATTGCACTTATTTTGGTCTTGGTTTGGATGATATTTTATTATGGTAAGGCAGGAATCTATTCAAACTTAGCCCTATTTTTTAATGTCATATTAATTTTCGGTATACTTGCTGGATCAGATGCTGTTCTTACTCTACCAGGTATAGCAGGTATTATACTAACTATTGGTATTGCAGTGGATGCAAATGTCCTTATATATGAGAGAGTAAGAGAGGAGTTATATAGTGGAAAGAAATTAAAAGCTGCTATTGTTGACGGGTATCATAATGCATATTCTTCAATTTTAGATGCAAATATTACTACTGGATTAACTGCTTTGATTCTTAAAGTATTTGGTACTGGACCAATTGAAGGTTTTGCTACAACTCTTTTAATTGGTATAATAACATCACTTTTTACGGCAATATTTATTTCTAGGTTATTAGTGAATTGGGATATTAACAGAGGATCTCAATTTAATTTTTCCACGTATTTAACAAATGGCTTGTTTAGAAACATGTCTATTGATTTTCTTAAGTACAGAAAAATGGCATATATATTATCATTTGTAATAATTATTTCAGGGCTATTTTCTTTGTTTACTTCCGGCTTAGATCAGGGAATTGATTTTGTTGGTGGTAGAACCTATACGGTTAGGTTTGACAGAGATATGAATACAGAGGAAGTAAGACAATCAACAGATAGGGTATTTGGAAGTTCTGAAATTAAAACAATTGGATCTCCAAATCAACTAAAAATTTCTACAAAATATAGAGTAGATGATAATACTGCGGAGGCAGATGAAGATGTTCAAAGAAAGTTATATGAATCACTTGGAACATTTTTACCTGAAAATTATACTTATGATCAATTTTTAAATGCTGAAAATAATGTAGGGAAAATGATGTCAGCAAAAGTTAGTCCTACTATAGCTGATGACATAAAACAGAATTCTTTTTGGGCGATACTTGGATCATTAGTTGTTGTATTCCTCTATATTTTATTTAGGTTTAGGAAATGGCAATTTTCATTGGGCGCTGTAGCAGCAGTTTTTCATGATGTATTAATTGTTTTAGGAATTTTCTCACTTACATATAGATTCATGCCTTTTAGCATGGAAATTGACCAAGCATTTATTGCGGCAATTCTTACAGTAATTGGATATTCCCTTAATGATACAGTTGTTGTATTTGATAGAATTAGAGAGTTTCTTAATGAACATTCTACATGGGAATTTAAGAAAACTGTAAATTCTGCACTTAATAGTACATTAAGTAGAACATTAAATACATCATTTACAACACTAGTCGTATTAGTTTCTATGTTTATGCTAGGGGCTGATTCTCTTAGAGGATTATTGTTTGCTTTAATTGTTGGAGTTGTAGTTGGTACTTACTCTTCTGTATTTGTAGCGACACCTATAATGCATGACACTACAGGTAAATTCAAAAAATAATCTATCAGTTATTTTTTCTCAACATTAGATAAATTCCTAATATTATAAATGGGACACTCAAGACTTGACCAGTATTCATTCCAAGAATCCAATCTTCTCTTCCTTGAACCTGAGCAACTTTAAAAAATTCAATTACAAATCTTAAACTCCATAATAGAACAAAAAATAAGCCTAGCATATAACCAGAAATACTTGCTTTATTTGTTTTCCAATAAATAAAATACATAACAACAAAAATAACTATATATCCAAATGCTTCATATAATTGTGCTGGATGTCTAGCAAAGTCTTCTCC
>CAZXST010000087.1:0-3868 GCA_964643205.1 uncultured Flavobacteriaceae bacterium
CAGCAGGTGCCTCTTCAGCAGGTGCCTCTTCAGCAGGTGCCTCTTCAGCAGGTGCTTCTTCAGCAGGTGCTTCTTCAGCAGGTGCCTCCTCAGCAGGATCTTCTATAGGAGTTGCTACTTCTTCAACCTGATCTTTTACTTTATCATCAGATTTTTTTGAACCACGTCTACTTCTTCTAGTAGATGGTTTTTTCTTTTTTGGCACATATGAATCATTGTAATCAACTAATTCAATCATTGCCATTTCAGCATTATCCCCCAGACGATTGCCTAGCTTAATCACTCTAGTATATCCGCCAGGCCTATCTCCAATTTTAGCAGAGACATTACGAAACAATTCAGCAACAGCGGCCTTTTGCTTGATTCTCGAAAATACAATTCTTCTATTGTGCGTAGTATCAGATTTAGACTTCGTAATTATTGGTTCAATAAATTGCTTTAAAGCCTTAGCTTTTGCCAATGTTGTATTTATCCTCTTGTGCTCAATTAAGGAACAAGCCATATTAGCTAACATTGAGGCTCTGTGCCCTTTTTTTCTTCCTAAATGATTAAACTTTTTACCATGTCTCATAATCACATTTTTTATAAATTAAATCTACTCCTTTTCTAGTTTATATTTAGATAAATCCATTCCAAAACTTAAACCTTTAACCATAACAAGTTCTTCTAATTCAGTTAAAGACTTTTTACCAAAATTTCTGAATTTCATTAAATCGTTCTTATTAAATGAAACCAAATCTCCAAGGGTGTCAACTTCAGCTGCTTTTAAACAATTTAATGCACGAACTGAAAGATCCATGTCAATTAGTTTAGTTTTTAACAACTGACGCATATGTAAAGACTCTTCATCATAAGTTTCAGTTTTTGCTATCTCATCAGCTTCAAGGGTTATTCGTTCATCAGAGAATAACATAAAATGATGTATTAATATTCTTGCTGCATCAGTTAATGCATCCTGAGGATTAATTGATCCATCAGTATTTATATCAAAAACTAGTTTCTCATAATCTGTTTTTTGTTCTACCCTAAAATCCTCAACATGATATTTAACATTTTTTATTGGAGTGAAAATTGAATCCATAAAAATTGTGCCTAATTGAGCTGAAGAATTCTTGTTTTCTTCTGATGTTACATATCCTCTACCTTTATCTATTGTAATCTCCATTTGAATTTTTACTTTAGGGTCCAAATTACAGACAACATGATCAGAATTTAAAATCTGGAATCCAGAAATAAATTTTTGAAAATCTCCTGCAGTTACCTTATTTTGACCAGAAATTGAAATAGAAACTATTTCATTATCAACCTCATCAATCTGACGTTTGAAACGTATTTGTTTTAAGTTTAAAACTATTTCTGTAACATCTTCTACTACACCTGGAATTGTAGTGAATTCATGATCCAATCCTTCAATTCTTACAGAAGTAATAGCAAAACCTTCTAGAGAAGAAAGTAATACTCTCCTTAATGCATTACCAACAGTTAATCCATATCCAGGCTCTAATGGTCTGAATTCGAATCTTCCCTGATAGTCAGATGATTCTATCAAGATAACTTTATCAGGTTTTTGAAAATTTAATATTGCCATAATTTATAATATATAAGTTTGTTATTTAGAATATAATTCTACAATGTATTGTTCATTTATTTTTTCTGGAATCTGAATTCTTTCAGGAATAGAAACAAATGTTCCTTGCATTAATTCATCATTCCACGTTATCCATTCATATACGTTTGATGAATTAGTCAATGAATCAGTAATTGATTCTACAGATTTAGATTTTTCTCTTACTGCAACTATATCACCAGGTTTTAAATAATATGATGGAATATTCACTATAACGCCATTGACAGTTATATGTCTGTGAGAAACTAATTGTCTAGCTCCTCTTCGTGAATTTGAAAGGCCCATTCTATAAACAACATTATCTAATCTAGACTCACACAACTGTAATAATACTTCACCGGTAATACCAGTTGACGCAGTTGCCTTTTTAAACATATTTCTAAACTGACTTTCTAAAATACCGTAAGTATATTTAGCTTTTTGTTTTTCCATTAGTTGCACTGCATATTCAGATTTCTTTCCCCTTCTTCTATTGTTGCCATGCTGACCTGGAGGATAATTCCTCTTTTCAAAAGATTTATCATCTCCGAAAATTGGTTCCCCAAATTTTCTAGCTATTTTTGTTTTTGGACCAGTATATCTTGCCATAATTTATTTTTTTTAGAGTGGTTATGAATTAAGGTCTTTTATCCTTCGAAAACCATTATTCTCTTATTATACTTATTAATTTATATTTATACTCTTCTTCGTTTTGGAGGTCTACATCCATTGTGTGGAGTTGGTGTTACATCCACTATTTCCATAACCTCAATACCTCCATTATGAATCGATCTAATAGCAGATTCTCTACCATTACCCGGACCTTTAACGAAAACTTTAACCTTCCTTAATCCTGCTTCTTTTGCTACTGTAATAACGTCTTCTGCAGCCATTTGAGCAGCATATGGAGTGTTTTTCTTTGTTCCTCTAAACCCCATTTTACCAGCAGATGACCATGCAATAACATCTCCTTTTTTATTAGTTAGAGATATTATGATATTATTAAAAGACGCAACTATATGTGCCTCTCCTATTGCTTCAACTACTACCTTTCTTTTTTTAGATCCTTTTGCCATAATACTATAACATTATTTAGTTACTTTTTTCTTGTTTGCAACTGTTTTTCTTTTACCTTTTCTAGTTCTAGAATTATTTTTAGTTCTTTGTCCCCTAAGAGGTAACCCTATTCTATGTCTAATTCCTCTATAACACCCAATATCCATCAACCTTTTTACATTTAGTTGATTCTCTGATCTTAATTCTCCTTCTATTGTATAACTACCAACAGCTTCACGAATTTTACTTATATCTGAATCAGACCAATCAGAAACATTCTTTCCTTCATCTACACCAGCAGCAGACAAGATTTTTCTTGCTCTACTTCTACCTATTCCAAATATATAGGTTAATGATATAACTCCTCTTTTATTTTTTGGTATATCTATACCTGCTATTCTTGCCATAATTAACCTTGTCTTTGTTTAAACCTTGGATTCTTTTTGTTAATAACATAAAGTCTCCCTTTTCTTCGTACAATTTTACAATCTGCACTTCTTTTTTTTACTGAAGCTCTTACTTTCATCTTATTAAAATCTATAAGTTATACGAGCCTTTGTTAAATCATAAGGACTCATTTCTAATTTTACTTTATCTCCAGGCAATAATTTTATGTAATGCATCCTCATTTTACCAGAAATATGAGCTGTAACAACATGCCCATTTTCTAATTCAACTCTGAACATAGCATTCGATAATGCTTCAATTATTGTTCCTTCTTGTTCTATTGGTGCTTGTTTTGCCATAATTAAATTATATTGCTGGTTTTCTATCTCTTCCTGCCTTCATTAGTCCGTCATAATGCTTATTTAAAAGATATGAATTTACTTGCTGCATTGTATCTATAGCTACTCCCACCATAATTAATAGAGAAGTTCCTCCAAAGAATAATGCCCATCCAGGTTGAATGTCCATAAATTTTACAACAAATGCAGGAAAAACTGAAATCAATGCTAAAAATATGGATCCAGGTAAAGTAATCTGAGACATTATTCTATCAAGAACATTTGAAGTATCCGTTCCAGGTCTTATCCCTGGAATAAATCCTCCACTTCTTTTTAGATCATCAGCAATTTTATTAGTAGGAACTGTTATAGCAGTATAGAAAAATGTAAATACTATAATAAGCAGCCCAAATACAATATTGTACCAAAGACCAAATATATCTGAAAATTGAGTTACCATAAATTGTCCAACAGAAGTATC
>CAZXST010000088.1:0-3835 GCA_964643205.1 uncultured Flavobacteriaceae bacterium
CTTTTTTATTGTAGATGTTTTGTAGAAAGCTTTTTTGACGGAGCTATGACGACAGGAGGAAAGGATTTTGCCTCTAGTTTCGGGGTGCTTGGTTAATTTCTGGAATCAGTTGAACTAATTATTCCTCTGACTCTAACAAGCTTTGAACTTAGAAAAAAATTAAGTTAATTTAATAATGGAATAATTATTTCTTCAATCGTATTACTAATTATTTTTACACCTTCTTGATTAGGATGCATTCCATCTTCAAGATTTAAGTCTGGATTTAAAGCAACTCCCTCTAGCAAAAAAGGAATGAAACTTAAGTTATATTTATCTGATAAAGATTTATATAATTCGTCAAATTTTTTTTTGTAGTTTTGCCCATATGAATTAGGAGCAATCATACCTGCCAAAATTATTTTAATATTTTTATTAAGAGTTAGTTTTATAATTTTGTCCAAGTTGTTTTTAGTTTCTTTTGGTTGAATACCTCTCAGCATATCATTTGCACCTAACCCTAAAATCAAAAAATCGATATCTTTTTCTGATAAGGTCCAACTAATTCTATTCAATCCCCCTGCGGAGGTATCTCCAGAAACACTAGCATTTACAACTTTTACCTTGTACCCCTTGTTTATTAGATTATTTTCTAAGATACTTGATAAATGATATTTTTTGCTCAATCCATATCCAGCCATAAGGCTGTCTCCAAATAAAACAATTTTATTTTCTGCATTAACACTAAATGCCGCTAGACAGAATAAAATTATTTTAATAATACAATTTTTATACATGAACAAATTACTTAAACTTTCTAGGGTTAATTTGAGTTATAATACAGATAACAATCTTATAAATGTTTTACAAGATGTAAGCTTCGAAGTTGATTATAAAGAGACTATATCGATCGTAGGAGAGAGTGGTTCTGGCAAAACTAGTCTTATAATGTTAATTGGTGGATTGGAAAAAGCATCATCTGGAAAAATTCAATTTAAAGAATTTGAAATTTCAAATTTAAAAGAGGATCAAATTTCTGAGATAAGAAGAAAAAAAATAGGTATTGTTTTTCAATCATTTTATTTAATACCCAATTATACAGCTCTAGAAAATGTAAGTTTAACCTTAGAAATTAATAAAATTCAAAACCCTGAACAAAAAGCTAAAGAAATACTAGATAGATTTGGATTAGATCAAAGATTAAATAATTTACCGAGCCAATTATCTGGTGGTGAGCAGCAAAGAGTGGCTATTGCAAGATCGATAGCTATGAAACCCCAATTGATTTTAGCAGATGAGCCTACGGGTAATTTAGATAGCGAAAACTCAAACTTAATCTCTAAAATTTTGTTTGATTATGTAAATGAAGAGAAAGCAAGCTTAATTATAGTTACCCATGACAACAATCTTGCAAGTCAAACAAAAAGAAAAATAAAAATTAAAGATGGTCGAATTGAATAATTTAGCTAATTTTAAATTATATTTAAAATATGCTTTAAGAGATTTGTCTCGAAGTTATTCAAAGATTTTAAGCATTATTGTTACTCTATTCATAAGCTTATTTATTTTAAGCTCAATTTTAACAGTAGAGGATAGTCTAGAAACAGAATTAAATAATAATTCGAGACTTCTCTTGGGAGGTGATATCGAAATAGATTATAACAGGGTTGAAGGAAATCTTAAATTAGTCAATGAAGTAAAAGAGTTTTCAACTGTCTCTCAGATGGTTGAATTCAGCACAATGATATCAACTATAAATAAAGAAAACAATAAGTCTTCATTTACAAGAGTTAAATCAATAGATGAAAATTATCCTTTGTATGGCAAAGTTATTTTCGAGCCAGATGATGCTTTAGATAAATTAAATAAAATCAATAATACAATATTGGTAAATGAAAATATTTTTAAAAATCTTAACTTAGAATTAAATGAAACAGTGAAAGTTCAAGATGAAGAATTTAAAGTTGTAGGTTTTGTAAAGTCAGTACCAGATATTGGTGGGGCATTTGTCTTTGGAGATTTTGCATTAACGGGCAAAAAAACCTTAGATACATTAAATTTAGGAACTTTAGGAAGTTTTTTAAATTATGAATATAAAGCAAAATTTAATAAATCGTTAAGCATCTTAGAAGGATCTCAAAAAGTTGAACAACTATTTAAAAATGAAAAAAGGGCAACTATTATGTATCCAGAAAATTCAGCAGGAGGTCTTAGAAGAATTATCGATAATTTTTCACAATTTTTATCTTTAGTATCAATAAGCGCTATGCTAATTGCTGGAATTGGAATTGCGAATACATTGTTATCATTCATTAATCAAAAAAATTCCTCGATAGCTATTCAAAAAGCAATAGGGATTTTTTCAGGAAATATAAAAATAATTTATTATATTCAGTTAGCAATCTTACTTATCATTATATCTGTTTTCTCATACGGACTTAGCTTTTTTTTAGTACCTTTTGTCGATAAATTTATTTCTGAAGGACTAGGATTAAGTATTAAAGCAGAATTTTCTTTAATTAATTACATAAAAATATTTTTAGTAGGCTTATTAGTTATTGTAATTTTTTCTATTCCGACTGTAAATTCCATTGACCAAATAAAGGCTTCAAACTTATTTAGAAATATTTTTCAAAGCCTTCAATTCAGATATTCAAAATTTTCAATAATTTTAAGTATAATATTGCTTATATTGTTAATAAGTTTGTTTTCTTTTGGATACTCGAGACCAATTTATAGCTTGTTCTATTTTGTGTCTTTCTTCTTTTGTTTGATGGTATTTTTCTTTTTATCAAGACTTACAATATTGCTACTTAAAAAAAACAATTCTAATTTTGGAATTCCATTAAAGGTTGCGATTAAAAATATCACTCAATCTAAAAGTATTACTCCTATTACTGTAATGTCGTTGGGATTGGGTATAACCTTATTGTTAACCCTAGCGTTTGTTGGCTCAAACTTTAAAAGAGAGATAGCAAAATCAATCCCAGAATTAGCACCTGATTATTTTTTTCTTGGAATTCAAAAGGATCAAAAATATCAATTTCAGAAAATAATTTATAAATTTGATCAAAAATCAAAAATTGAAGTTGTGCCCATGGTTTCTGCTAAGTTGGCTAAAATCAATGGTGTGGATCCTAATACATATATTGACCATACAAATGACAGCCATTGGGTAATTGCAAATGATCGAAGAGCTTCTTGGTCAGAAAATATTCCAAAAGACAATCCTTTAGTTGAGGGAGAGTGGTGGGATTTGACTAAGCCTAATCAATTACAAATTTCCTTAGATAGCAAAGTTGCTAAAGATTTTGGTATAAAGTTAGGAGACACGTTTACTCTAAATATTTATGGCAGAGAAATAGAGGGAAAAGTTATCAATTTCAGACTAGTTGACTACCGAGATCTAAGTATAAATTTTGCAATGTTATTGAATCCTCAATTTGCTCAAACTATTCCCCATGAATATTTATCGACAGTTAAATTCGATAAGATAGACAATTTTAAAGAAATTGATTTTTTAAACCAGTTCCCAAGCATATCTATAATTAAAATATCTGATTATCTTTCAAAAGTAACAGACGTTTTAAATAAAGTTTTTATAGCAGTTGTTATAATTTCAACTATTACAGTTATCATAGGTTTGGTTGTAATTTCGAGTGCAATTATTGTTCAAGGAAAAATTAAAATTTTTCAAAATTTAGTTTTTAAAATTTTAGGTTTTTCTAAAAAAGAAATAATATTTTCATCAATTATAGAATTTATTATTAACTTTACATCTATAATTTTGTTCTCAACCTTATTTGCTGTAATTGCATCCAAATATGTAATCGAAAATATATTTCAATTACAATGG
>CAZXST010000089.1:0-1448 GCA_964643205.1 uncultured Flavobacteriaceae bacterium
ATTATTGTAATTTTAAATAAAAGTAAATTATGAAAGCACATAAAGCAAGTTTAACTAATTCTTTAGTATTAATTATTTTTGGAGCATGGGGATATTTAGATTCTGAAGGAGCTGCTATAACTGCATTAATTCCTGTAATTATTGGAGTTTTAATCCTTCTGATGAATAAAGGATTAAAAAATGAAAATAAAACCATTTCTCATATTGTTGTTTTATTGACTGTTATAGTTCTTGGTGGATTAGTTATGCCGCTGATGAGAAGATTGGGTGAAAATGATATCATGGGAATTACTAGAGTGGCTTTAATGATGGGTACATCAATTTTTGCTATATATACATTTGTAAAGAGTTTTATTGCAAATAGATCTAAATAAAATCTACTGATTTGGATAACGTTACATTTGAAGATTTTTCAAAAATTGATTTTAGAGTAGGGACTATTATAGCTGTAGAGACTTTTGATGAAGCAATTAAACCTGCATACAAATTAAAAATTGACTTTGGGGATATGGGGATATTAAATTCATCTGCTCAAATTACTCATAGATATTCAGCAGAGGATTTAATAAATAAGCAAGTTATTGCAGTTGTAAATTTTCCAAAGAAACAAATAGCAAATTTTATGAGCGAATGCCTTGTCTTAGGCGCTGTAAATGAAAAAGATGTAATACTGATTTCTCCTGAAGATACAGTTATGAATGGGCTAAGGATTCATTAAATTAGAACTGATCGCTAAAATAAATAGCATTTACTAATAATTTATTAGTACCGTACCAGAAAGCTCTGAAGTTTGTATTATCTGTAATTGAAATAATTTTTCCTTTATTTAGTTTATTAATTTTTAAAGGAACAGTTGATTTTAAATTATTAAGATTATTTTCAGATATATAGCCGCTTAATAGAGGCTTCTCAGAATATCTTATAGGATTATTATAACTATCCTTATCTGCTTCAATAAATAGTGTACTATTTCTAAAAAGTGAAATAGAATTATTTTTAAACCCAAAATTTATTGGATGAGTTCTATCAATATTTGCCTTAAAGATTGCGCCTCCAATTGCTTGTGATCCAAAATAGTTTCTTTTCTCTTCAAAGGAAATATTTTCTGCTGTACGTTTAGTTTCCTTAAAATTATATTCTACAAGATTATTTTTTTCCGCCCATTTTAAGGAATTCTTGTAAGCAATAAGTGTCCCCCCATTTTCTATCCACTTTTTCATTTTATCAGAGTTTTTACTATTTAAGCCTCTACTACTTGGCATTATAATAGTTGAATAGTCACTTATATCTGCTGAAGATAAATTTCTTACATCAAGTTTTGTTAGTTTTATATCATATCTAGTATCAAATAAATGCCAAATTTCACCGCAGTCATAGGCACTGAAGCCGTCACCTACTAATAGAGCTATTTTTTTCTTAGATATTCTTCTAAAATGATTACTTCCTAA
>CAZXST010000089.1:1548-3820 GCA_964643205.1 uncultured Flavobacteriaceae bacterium
CTACTAATAGAGCTATTTTTTTCTTAGATATTCTTCTAAAATGATTACTTCCTAAATCTATACCATCAGCTAGACCTGTATTAACTCCATGAATAGTTATAGAGTTCTCTTTAGCAAGTTTATTTAAGAAATTATAAGTACTATCAATTTTTTTATTAAATACCGGCACAAGTATTGTCCCGTAATCAAAAGTCTTATTATCTATATTAAACCTTTTTAATGCTACTTTAGCAATCATATCATTGTTTAATATTTCATTTAATATTCTAGGTGTATAATATTCATGCCATTCCATTAAGTAAGCATAATTTGTTTTCTTGGTTACACCTCCTATATTAGTTGAAAATTCTAGATTTTTATTACCTGCATTATTCATGTCAACATTCATATCATAATCTAAATTAAAGGCAAGAGGTAGAGTCCAAGCAGAAACATCATAAAATAAGCTATCCCTGAATTTAGTTCTTGATTCAAACATAGCATTAATTAATTTTGATTTTTTTTGATTTTTTGGAATTATAAATGCATAATCTTTTTTATAATATTTCCCTTTATGGTTTATATCTTTTTTTAGGTCATAATAATCTATTTCGTGTCTTTTTAAAATTTCAGCTAAATGAATGGTTTTAGCTCTGTCTTTGCTGTCTCCAAAGATTATCCCTTTATTTTTTGATTTTGATGCCTCTTCTCTGGAATTTTTATAAAAATTATATTGATATTCTAATAAATTTTCTCTTAGATTTAATCCTGCTTTTAATGTAGAAATAGCAGCAGTAAATTGATTTTTAATAGTAAAGGGAAAAGTAAGTGTACCATTCGCGCTTTCTTGAATATGACCTCTTGAGCTAGCCTGCTCGAATAGTATTCCAACACCTCCATTTATATCAGGAAATGTAGACCCTTTTCCGTAATAAAAATCATCAAAACTTTCTTCTGAATAATATAGTGATCCTATCTCATTTAACTCTTCTACGTGAAAATCAGCTATTTTTTTAGTCAATTCTTGATTTAAGATTGGTGTAAGAGGATGTGTTCTTGAAGGAATTCCAGGCTGGAAGAAGAAAGTTGCATTTGTTCCCATTTCATGATGATCAGTTAATATATTTGGAAGCCATTCATTATAGGTTTTAATTCTTGCTCTAGATTCAGGAAGTTGAACAGGTAACCAGTCTCTATTCATGTCGAACCAATAATGATTAGTACGACCTCCAGGCCATATTTCGTTATATTCCCTGTCATTAGGGTCTGGATTTAAGTTGTAGTTTTTGTTTGTATTTGCCCAATATGCAAAGCGTTGTAGTCCATCTGGATTAAATGATGGGTCTAATAGTATTATAGTATTTTCTAACAAGTCATCTATAAAATTACTTTTAGATGCAGCTAAATAATAGGCTAATAATAGACTAGCATTAGATCCGCTAGGCTCATTACCGTGAATAGAAAAGCCTTGATAGACTACTAGCGGCAAATCATTAAAATTACTAACATTAGTATCATTACTTAATGCCAAGTGTTTTTCTTTTATTTCTTCAATATTACTATGATTATTTTTAGAAGTGATAGTGAGTAAAATTAAAGGTCTATCCTCATAGGTTAAGCCTCTATTTTGAATTGTAACTCTATCTGAAAATTTAGCAAGTTCTTTCATGTATTGAACAAGCTTGTCGTGAGTGATATGCCATTCTCCAACTTGATGACCAATTATACTCTTAGGTGTTGGAATTGATTTATCAAAAGTACTTTCCTGATTAGAAAAATAATAATTTAAATCTACAGATGAATTCTGTGATTGTAAATTAAAAAAATAACAAGTAAAAAACATAAACAAATACCTCATAGACATGTATTTAGAGTAATTAAAAAATAAAATAATTTAAAGTATTGTATTAGATATCTTCAAATTTTACATCAGTAAATTCGCTTGAGTCTTTATTCTCTTCATTATCTGAATTTTCGCTCTCTGCATCATTGCTTTCTTCAGAGTCATTTTTAGTTTCTTCTTCATTTTCTGATTCTTGATCTTCTTCAACAGCTTCAGTCTCTTCTGATGTAGTTTCTTGCTTTTGTTCTCTTTGATAGTCTTTTTGGTGTCTTTCACTAATTACTTCTTCACCTTTTTCTTTAATTATGTAATCAGTCATCTCACTTAAGTTGCTAGAGAACTCACTAAAATCTTCTTTATATAAATAAATTTTATGTTTTTTGTAGTGATAAGACCCATCATCATTTGTGAATTTTTTACTTTCAGTCAGTGTTAGATAATAGTCTCCTG
>CAZXST010000090.1:0-3814 GCA_964643205.1 uncultured Flavobacteriaceae bacterium
AAGGCAATAATGAGTTTAATAGAGGAATATTATCTTTCTCATGATGGCAGTATTAAGCCTGCAAAAGCAAATAATAATTCCTAAAATTATTTAGCTATAAATTAAAAAAGCCACTAATTTGTTTAAAATAATTAGCGGCTTTTTTAATGATTTTTTAATTCTATGAACCACACATTAAACAATCATCCCCTTCATCCTCTTTTGTTTTTGCTATTAATTCTTTTATCTCTTTAGGGGACATAGGTTCAACATCAATTTTTTTAGTTTTTGCAAACTTCTCTGCTGTTTTCTTTGCTGTTTGTTTTTTATTTGCAACAACTTTAGGATTCTCATTCTTAACAATTGACTCCTTTGGGACAGGCTCTTCTTTAGCTTTTTTATCTAACGTAAACTTGATTGCATCAACTGCACTCTTAGTTCTTAAATAATACATTCCTGTTTTAAGGCCGCTCTTCCATGCATAAAAATGCATGGACGTAAGTTTCGCCATAGTTGCGCCTTCAACAAATAAATTTAATGATTGTGACTGGTCTATAAAATAGCCTCTATGCTTAGCCATATCAATTATATCTTTCATACTAAGTTCCCAAACCGTTTTATATAATTCTTTAATATCATCAGGAATAATGTCAATATTTTGTATTGATCCATTTGCTCTCATTATTTCTTGTTTTAATTCTTCATTCCATAATCCTAAAGAAACAAGATCTTCTAATAAGTGTTTGTTAACAACAATAAATTCTCCTGAAAGCACCCTTCTTGTATATATGTTTGAAGTGTAAGGCTCGAAGCATTCATTATTACCAAGAATTTGAGAAGTACTGGCTGTAGGCATTGGTGCTACAAGCAATGAATTTCTTACGCCATGTTTTAGTACATTCTTTCTAAGTTTAGCCCAATCCCAAAACCCACTAAGATCTTTTTCATCTACATCCCATAAGTTATGCTGAAATTTCCCTTCACTAATAGGTGATCCATCATACGTTTCATATTTTCCATCCTTCTTTGCCTCTTCCATCGACGCAGTGGCGGCTGCATAGTAGATAGTCTCAAAAATATCTTGGTTTAATTTCTTTGCTTCATCACTAGTAAATGGCATTCTTAATTTAATGAATGTGTCTGCTAATCCTTGCACCCCAAGCCCTATAGGTCTATGACGGAAGTTAGAATTCTGAGCTTCAATAACAGGATAATAATTTCTATCTATTACTTTATTTAAGTTTTTAGTTGCTCGCTTAGTTATCCTAAATAATTCTTGATGATCAAATGCACCATCCTTAACAAACATTGGGAGAGCAATAGAAGCTAAATTACAAACTGCAATTTCATCAGGAGATGTATATTCTAAAATTTCCGTACACAAATTTGAAGATCTAATTGTTCCTAAATTTTGCTGATTAGATTTTAAGTTAGCAGCATCCTTATATAGCATATATGGATTCCCTGTTTCAATTTGAGCCTCTAAAATTTTCTCCCATAATTCTCTTGCTTTTATTGATTTTCTTCCCTTGCCTTCTTTTTCATATTTAGTATATAACTTGTCAAACTCCTTACTATGAACATCACAAAGGCCAGGGCATTCGTTAGGGCACATTAATGTCCATTCACTATTAGCTTCAACTCTTTTCATGAATAAGTCTGGCATCCACATTGCATAAAACAGATCTCTAGCTCGCATTTCTTCCTTCCCATGATTTTTCTTTAATTCAAGAAAATCAAATATGTCTGAATGCCAAGGCTCAATATAGATTGCAAAACTTCCTTTTCTTTTTCCACCGCCCTGATCTACATACCTAGCAGTGTCATTAAAGACTTGTAACATTGGGACAATTCCATTGCTTGTTCCATTTGTTCCTGCAATATAACTCCCTGTTGATCTTATATTATGAATTGACAAGCCAATGCCTCCAGCAGACTGTGAAATCTTTGCAGTTTGTTTTAATGTATCATATATTCCTTCAATGCTATCATCCTTCATTGTAAGTAAGAAACATGATGACATTTGTGGTTTAGGTGTTCCCGCATTAAATAATGTTGGAGTTGCGTGAGTAAAATATTTTTTACTCATTAATTCATAAGTTTCTATCGCTGCTTTTAAATCGTTTAAGTGAATTCCAATTGAAACCCTCATTAACATATGCTGAGGTCTTTCAGCAATTTTTCCATTTAGTTTTAATAAATATGATCTTTCTAAAGTTTTAAATCCAAAATAATCATAGCTGAAATCCCTATTATATATTATGGTAGAATCTAGTAGTTCTTTATTTTCAGAAATTACTTTATAAACTTCATCTGAAAGCAAAGGAGCAGTTTTTCCAGTCCTTGGATTAATATAATTATATAGATCATCCATGACTTCACTAAATATTTTTTTTGTGTTCTTATGTAAATTAGAAACTGAAATTCGTGCAGCTAATATTGCATAATCTGGATGAGCAGTAGTTAGGGTTGCGGCTATTTCAGCAGCAAGATTATCAAGTTCACTAGTAGTAACTCCATCATACAAGCCTTCAATAACACGCATTGCTACTTTAACCGGATCAACTAATGGGTTTAATCCATAACAAAGCTTTCTAACACGAGCTGTAATTTTGTCAAACATTATAGGCTCACTCCTGCCATCTCTTTTAACTACATACATATAGGGCCAAAAAAATTTATATCTTTTTTAAAGATAATTAATAACTACTTTAAATTGTTTGAATAGTTTAGTTAATCTAATTAAAAATCAGCGTCAAAACTAAATTTATCCTTCTCTTCTTCCTTGCTTAATACACCTGCTTTTTGATATTCAGAAACACGTTTTTCAAAAAAGTTAGTTTTACCTTGTAAAGAAATCATGTCCATAAAATCAAATGGATTAGAAGAGTTGAATTCCTTCTCACATCCAAGTTCAACAAGCAACCTGTCAGTAACAAATTCTAGATACTGGGTCATAAGCTTTGCATTCATTCCAATTAAACTAATTGGCAATGATTCTGTAATAAACATCCTCTCAATGTCAAGTGCATTAACCAAAATTTCCTTTATTCTTTTTGGCGGCACTTTATTTACTAAGTGATTATTATGTAGATGGACTGCAAAGTCACAATGTACTCCTTCGTCTCTAGAAATTAATTCGTTTGAAAAAGTCAGCCCTGGCATAAGTCCCCTTTTCTTTAACCAAAAAATTGAACAAAAAGCGCCAGAAAAAAAGATACCTTCTACAGCAGCAAATGCAATTAATCTCTCTGCAAAGCTAGGAGAATCAATCCATTTTAATGCCCATTGAGCTTTTTCCATTATAGCAGGAAATCTGTCAATAGCATTAAATAGCTTATCCTTTTCCTTCTCATCCTTAACATAAGTATCAATCAATAAAGAATATGTTTCACTATGAATATTCTCCATCATAATTTGAAAGCCATAAAAGAATTTTGCTTCACTATATTGAACTTCATTGACAAAATTCTCTGCTAAATTCTCATTAACAATTCCATCACTCGCAGCAAAAAAAGCAAGTATATGCTTGATAAAATATCTTTCATCATCATTAAGCTTATTGGCCCAATCCGATAAATCTTGATGCAAATCAATCTCCTCTGCTGTCCAAAAACTAGCCTCCGATTTTTTATACCATTCCCAAATATCGTGATGTTGAATTGGAAATATTACAAATCGATTTTTGTTTTCTTTTAGTATGGGCTCAACAAAAGCTGACATAATATTTTTATTTAATAAAAAATTTAATTTAAATTGTGACTAACAAATAGACAAAATTGTTGTTGAAAATGAAAGGCATTTTTATTAACATTTTCAATAAGTTTTTAACAAA
>CAZXST010000091.1:0-3796 GCA_964643205.1 uncultured Flavobacteriaceae bacterium
GAACATTTAGTTTTTTACATGAAATAGAAATGCTCCTTAATAAAGGTTTAATTAAAGGTGGAGACCTAAACAATGCTATTGTTTATGTAGATAAGTCTTTATCAGATGCTACAATGGAGAAACTAAAAAAAGCATTTAATAAAGATAATATAAAAGTAACCCCAAATGGTATACTTGATAATCTAACTCTCCATTATCCTAATGAAGCAGCTCGCCACAAACTATTGGATGTTATTGGTGATTTAGCATTAATTGGAACTAAGATTAGAGGAAGAGTAATTGCTACTAAACCTGGGCATTATATAAATACAGAATTCGCAAGGAAAATGGGGTCTGTAATTGATCAGGCTTTGAAAGAAAGAAAAAAAGAAATAAAAATAGGAAGAGTTCCAACATTAAAAGGGAAACAACCTATAATGGATCAAAAGAAAATAAAGAAAATTTTACCACATAGAAATCCTTTTTTGTTTATTGATGAGATTTATGAGCTGAATGAAAATGATATATTAGGATTAAAATATCTTAAGCCAGATGAATATTTTTTCAAAGGACATTTCCCAGAGTATCCTATCTTGCCAGGAGTTATAATAGTTGAGGCAATGGCACAGATTGGAGGAATACTTGTATTGTCAAAAGTTCCTGATCCTGAGAATTATTTAACATTTTTTGCAAAAATTGATAAGGTTAAATTTAAAAACAAAGTTTTTCCTGGGGATACTATAATTTTTAAATGTAACTTGCGAAATCCTGTTAGAAGAGGAATTTGCCACATGAAAGGACTAGCTTTTGTAAATGACAGATTATGTGCAGAAGCAGAGCTAACAGCCCAAATAACAAAAGTTAAATAAATATGAAACAACCATTATCATATATTCATCCCGACGCAAAAATCGCAAAAAACGTAGTCATTGAACCATTCACTTCGATAGATGCAGATGTTGTCATTGGAGAGGGTAGCTGGATAGGATCAAATGTTTCAATACTGGATGGAGCAAGAATTGGAAAAAACTGTAATATATTTCCTGGGGCAGTAATATCCGGGGTTCCTCAAGATTTAAAATATAATAATGAGAGAACATTTGTTGAAATAGGGGATAATGTGACAATAAGAGAATGTACTACGATAAATAAAGGAACTAATGATAGAAATAAAACAGTTGTTGGTAATAACTGTTTAATAATGGCATATAGTCATATTGCTCACGACTGCATAGTTGGAGATAATTGTATCTTTTCAAATAGTACAACCCTTGCAGGTCATGTTACTATTGGAGATTATGTTATAATTTCAGGATTTGTTGCAGTGCATCAGTTCTGTTCAATCGGAAATCATGCATTTGTTACTGGTGGATGTCTAGTGAGAAAAGATGTACCTCCATATGTAAAAGCTGCTAGAGTACCTATGTCTTATCTAGGTATTAATTCTGTTGGGCTAAGAAGAAGAGGCTTTAAATCCGAAAAAATAAGAGAAATTCAAAATATTTATAGGATTTTATATCAGAAATCCTATAATAATACTCAGGCTTGTGAAATTATAGAGGCTGAAATGGAAGCTTCTAATGAAAGAGATGAAATACTTCAATTCATAAGAAACTCACATAGGGGTATTATGAAAGGATATATCAAATCAAGCTAGAAAATAATGAGTAACACCTCTGATATTAGAAACGGGCTATGTATTAAGCATAATCACGACATATATAAAATTATAGAATTCTTGCATGTTAAACCTGGGAAAGGCCCTGCTTTTGTGAGAACAAAACTAAAAAGCTTAACATCTGGAAAAGTTTTAGAAAATACATTTTCTGCTGGACATAAGATAGATGTTGTTAGGGTTGAAACAAATAAATTTCAATATTTATATAACGATAATAATATGTATCATTTTATGAATACAGAAGATTATAATCAAATCTCTATTGAAGAAAAATTATTAGATAATCCTCAATTAATGAAAGAAGGTGAAGTAGTTACTGTAATTACAAATTCTGAGAATGCATTACCATTATCAGTTGAAATGCCAGCAAATGTTATTCTTAAGGTTGTTTCTACAGAACCAGGAGTTAAGGGAAATACAGCAACAAATGCAACAAAACCTGCTACATTAGAGACAGGGGCAGTAGTTAATGTTCCTTTATTTATAAATGAAGGGGATAAGGTAAAAGTGGACTCCATTAAAGGACAGTATAAAGAAAGAGTTAAAGAATAAATTTTAAATCATTAAGAATGAGTGTGTTAGTAGATAAGGAATCTAAAATAATTGTTCAAGGATTTACAGGAAAGGAAGGAACATTCCATGCTAATCAAATGATTGAATATGGTACTAATATTATAGCTGGTGTAACCCCAGGAAAGGGAGGTCAAACACATCTTGAGAGACCAGTTTTTAATACAGTTAAAGAAACAGTAAATGAATTGCAAGCAGATACAAGTATAATATTTGTTCCTCCAGCTTATGCAGCTAAGGCAATTATAGAAGCAGCAGAAGCTGGAATTAAAGTTATAATTACTATTACTGAAGGAATCCCAATTTCTGATATGATTAAGGTTAAAAACCACTTAAATAAGTTCTCATGTATAATGGTTGGACCTAATTGTCCAGGTGTTATAACGCCAGAGGAAGCTAAAGTTGGTATTATGCCAGGGTTTATATTTAAAAAAGGGAAAGTTGGTGTTATATCTAAATCAGGCACATTAACATATGAAGCAGCTGATCAGGTTGTTAAACAAGGTTTTGGTATAAGTACAGCAATAGGAATTGGCGGAGATCCAATAATTGGAACTACTGTCAAGGATGCTATGGAAATGTTTGTGAATGATTCCGAAACAGAATGTATAGTTATGATAGGAGAAATAGGTGGACAATTAGAAGCCGAAGCCGCTAAATGGTATAATGAGAGTAATAGTAAAAAACCAGTAGTTGGTTTTATTGCTGGAGAAACTGCTCCTAGTGGTAGAACAATGGGGCATGCTGGAGCTATAGTGGGAGGTTCAGATGATACAGCTAAAGCTAAAAAGAAAATTTTAGAGCAGTATGGCATACATGTTGTAGATTCTCCAGCAGAGATTGGAAAAAAAGTTAATAGTATTTTAACTTAGTAAACCCAGAATTTTATTAATTTTGAAGTAGAATTTATATGAAATTATTAAAAGGAAAAACAGCGATAATAACTGGCGCCTCAAGAGGCATAGGGAAGGGTATAGCCAAAGAATTTGCATTAAATGGAGCTAACATAGCATTTACTTTTAGTAAATCTATTGAACTTGCTAAAGAGTTTGAAAAAGAATTAAAGGGTTTCGGTGTAAAAGCTGTATCTTATCAGTCAGATGCAGCTAATTACGAAGATTCATTAAATCTTGTAGAAAAAATATCCAATGATTTTGACAGTATTGATATATTAGTTAACAATGCTGGTATTACAAGAGATAATTTATTAATGAGAATGCAGGAAGAGGATTTTAATCAAGTAATAAAGGTTAACTTAAATTCAGTTTTTAATATGACAAAAGCTGTTCAAAAGACAATGCTAAAGCAGAGAAGTGGTTCTATAATTAATATGAGTTCTGTAGTTGGAGTGAAAGGTAATGCGGGACAGTCAAATTATGCAGCTTCAAAAGCAGGAATTATTGGGTTCTCAAAATCTATTGCATTAGAGCTAGGATCAAGAAATATAAGATGTAACGTCATTGCTCCAGGCTTTATAGAAACTGAAATGACTGAAAAATTAGACGAAAAAACTATAGAGAATTGGAGAAATTCAATTCCATTAAAAAGGGGAGGTACTCCTGAAGATGT
>CAZXST010000092.1:0-3742 GCA_964643205.1 uncultured Flavobacteriaceae bacterium
CTGCAAGATGATAAATCTGATTTACAGTATACTTATTAACTATATTTTCTATAGCCTTTATATCTGTAGCATCAATTATTTCAAAAACTCCATCAAAAGTAGAATTTAAGTAAATATCAGATGCTATTACATTGTCTTTACCATGAATTTTTTGAAGTTCTTTGGATAATACAGAGCCTAATTGGCCATTAGCTCCGATAATCAAAACAGTATCATTAATCATGTTTAATGTATTTCAGGTCTATAAAATTAGTGATTAATTTTTATTAACTTCCTGGAATTAATTTTATAATGATCTATAATTACTCCATAATATTCTATATTCTTATTTCTTTTCTATTTCCTAAGCAAGAGATTGAGTGTTTACATTGTAGCGATGAAAATTCTTTCTCAGTTCTAGTTATAACCGAAACAAAAGGTTTTGTACATCGTTCAGCTATAAAAGCAGGTAAGGAGTTAATTGCAACCATTGGAAAAAAAAACAATTTTAATGTTTATCATTCCGCAGATTCAAATGTTATAAATAAGGATAATTTGTCTAATATAAATACTATAATATTTTTAAATACTACTTCAGATATATTAAATATCACTGAACAGAAAATAATGGAAGAATTTATAAGTAAAGGCAAAGGCTTTGTAGGTATTCATTCTGCTGCAGATACTGAATATAAATGGAGTTGGTATGGCGAATTAGTTGGTGCTTATTTCAAAAGTCATCCACCAGGTACATCATTTGCAACTATAAATACAATCAATACTTCTCACATATCTACAAAACACTTAGAAAGTACTTGGGAGATCAAAGATGAATGGTATAACTATTATAATATTAATCCTAACATAACTGTTTTATTGAATCTTGACGAGACAACTTATTTTGGAGGAAAACATGGAAAAAACCATCCTATTACATGGTTTCATGAATATAAGGGTGGAAAATCATTCTATACAGGATTAGGTCACCTAGCCAAAACATATTCTGATGAAAGATTTATAAAACTATTAACAGGTGGTATTCTCTATGTTTCTTTACCTGAATATGATGAGTAAATAACTTTTATACTAGTGTATAGGGGTATAGCTATTATAAGACCGATAATTCCAAAAAGAACACCTGAGGTAATGATAACAACAAAAACTTCTAAAGGGTGTGATTTTACACTCTTTGAGAAAATATATGGCTGTATCATAAAATT
The DNA here is from genome assembly GCA_964643205.1 of uncultured Flavobacteriaceae bacterium. GTDB lineage: Bacteria > Bacteroidota > Bacteroidia > Flavobacteriales > Flavobacteriaceae. The sequence goes on from CAZXST010000092.1 coordinate 1,200, forward strand.
ATCAATTAATTGAACTATAGAAAATCCTATAAAAATGTATATCACTTTTGAAAGCATCTCTTTAACTAAAACAGGATCTATATAATTTGTCATTGTTAAAAGACCCATTAATACTAAACCAATTAAAGGTCCTATATATGGTATGATGTTAAGCAATGCGCATAAGAAAGCTATTACAAGTGCGTTGTTTATTCCAATTACTGAAAGCATTATTGAGTATAGTATAAATAGCACAGTAATTTGTACAGAAATGCCAATGAAATATCTTGACAGTAATAATTTAATTTTTGAGAAAGAGGGTAAGAAGTTTTTCTTAATTTTCTTAGGCAATACACCATTAATTCTAGTTAATATCTCATTTCCATCCTTAATTAAAAAGAATGTTATAAATAGTATAGATAATAGACCTACACCTATGCTGCCAACTTCAGAAATAATGTAATTTAATAGTTTAGGGATAAAGGCAAAATCAATATCAGATAATAGCGTGAATTCAGACAAAAAATCATACACAGTAAGATTATTTGATTCAAAATAGTTGTTTATACTAATAATTAAACTTTCAATATTAGATTTTAATTCACTATTATTTAAAAGTGATAGATTTTTACTCTGTTCAATAATTAATGGTATAAATGACCCTATTAATGCCATAATTACAACAAGAAGAAGTAATAATGATGCTATTGATGAAAACAGATTATTAAATTTAAGTTTTGATTTAAGAAATGATGAAAATGGGCTAAATATTAACGTCAAGACCATAGATATAATGATGTAGACAATTACAACCTTTATTTTAATTAAAAAAATTAAAAACAGTGCAACACATGCCAATGTAAAAATAGATTTTAAGATAGATTGAGTTAATTGATCTAATTTCATACTATAAATTTAATATTATTATTTATTATTAACATCAGAGAATGTTTGACAAGCTACTATTCCCGCAGTTTCAGTTCTTAATCTATTATTTCCCAACGATACAGGAATAAAATTATAATCCATTGCTAAGTTGATTTCATCATCTGTAAAACCTCCTTCAGGACCAATAATGATACTTGAGTTTGTTCTATTTTTAATAATCTTTGATAGGTGAAGTTTTTTGAAATTTTTGCAATGGGCTATATACTTTTGTTTGCATTGGTTTGATTCAATATATTCCTTAATGTTAACAATTGGTTCAATTTTAGGCAAATATGTTTGAAGCGATTGCTTCATTGCAGATACTGCAATTTTATTTAATCTTGTATAATTCAAGGATTTTCTCTCGTTATATTTACAAATTAATGGTGTTATTGAAGAAACTCCTATTTCAATAGCCTTTTCTAAAAACCATTCGAATCTATCAATTTTCTTTGTTGGAGCAATTGCAATATTTAAGCTATAATCCATTGAAGATTCCTTCTTTGAATTTAGAATTTTTAGATGAGTGGATTTTGCATTTATATTATTAATTGTTGCCTCAAATAAATAGCCATTACCATTAGTTAAATAAACCTTATCATTTATTTTTTTTCTTAAAACCTTGTTTAAATGGTGATGTTCAGAATCTGATATAATCAGATCTTTATCATTAACATTTATTTCTGAATGATAGAATATTCGCATTTAATTATATTTTATATCGAGCATTTGCAGAACAAGACAGGTCTGATGTTATTGATTCTTTATATTTTAAATATCCTGCGATAGCTATCATAGCAGCATTATCTGTAGAATAATGAATTTCAGGGAAATACACCTTCCATTTATTATTTCTTCCTAGTGATATTGTTTTTTTTCTTAACATTGAATTTGCAGAGACACCTCCACATATTACTATATCTTTTATTTGAGTAATTTCAACTGCACTTACAATTTTTTCAATTAATATGTCGATTATTGTATTTTGAATTGAAGCGCATATATCATTAAGTCTATTTTTTATAAAATCTTTATTACCTGAAGATTCTTTTTTAATAAAATTCATAAAACCTGTTTTTAGCCCAGAAAAGCTGAAATTTAAACCTTCTACTTTAGGTTTTGTGAATTCAAATGCATTTGGATCACCTTTTTTTGATAATTTATCTATTATTGGACCAGAAGGATAGTCAAGACCTATAATCTTTCCAGACTTATCAAAAGCTTCTCCTACAGCATCATCTAATGTTCTACCAATTTCTTCCATTTCAAAATAATCTTTTACAATTACAAGCTGTGTATGGCCGCCCGAAACAGTTAATGCAAGAAATGGGAAATTAGGTGGTTTTTGATCACCATCTATAAAAATGGATAGAATATGTGCTTGCATATGATTTATTTCTATTAAAGGCACATCTAATCCAATAGAAAGTGATTTTGCAAAAGAAGTTCCTACTAATAATGATCCTAATAAGCCAGGACCTCTAGTAAAAGCAACAGAATTTATTTGTTTTTTATCTATTCCTGATCTAACAATAGCCTCATTTACAACTGGAGTAATTAGTTTTTGATGTTCTCTGGAAGCTAATTCTGGGACAACCCCTCCATACAGCTTATGTATATCTTGACTTGAGATAACA
>CAZXST010000093.1:0-3724 GCA_964643205.1 uncultured Flavobacteriaceae bacterium
ATTCTAATTATAGGCTTAGATTGGATTACAGATTTGTTGGCGAGCAATGTAAAGGAGGAGAGGGATGGGCAACAAAAAATAGTGGTGTAATGATTCATTCACAATCACCTAAAAGCATGGGAAAAGATCAAGAGTTCCCAGTTTCAATAGAAGTACAACTCCTGGGTGGAATCGAAAAACCATGGGAAAGACCTACTGCAAACTTATGTACTCCAGGAACTCATGTTAATATTAATAACAAATTAGTAACTACGCATTGCATTTCTTCATCCTCGGAAACATACTATGGAGAAGAGTGGGTAAATCTTGAAATTGAAGTGCACAATGATTCTATCATTAAACATTATATAAACAATAAGGAAGTATTCTCCTATACTAATCCCGTAATCGGAGGTCAGTATAACACATTAAAAACCAAAAAAGGAGAGAAACTAAAAGAGGGGTATATTTCTCTTCAAAGCGAAAGTCATCCAATAGAATTTAGGAACATAGAATTGCTTATTCTACAATAAATTTTCCTTTCATCATTGCATAATGTCCTGGGAAACTACAGATAAAATTATATACTCCTACATCTGGAGGTAAAAATTCAATAGTAGTTTCTTGACCTCCTCCAATCATATCAGTATATACAATAACTTCATCTGATTCAACTGGAATATATTGATTTTTGCTTGCCATTGCAGCTTTATTGGCAAATTCAATTATATCTACATTATCCTTAAGTAAAACAAAATTATGTCCCATTAACTGTACATCTAATTTGCCGATATGTTTAAGCGTCAACCTTACTAATTTTCCCGATTTAACTGTGATTTTACTAGTATTAAATTTCATATAATCATCTGATGTAATTACTATTTTATTTACATCATTTTCAACACTGCAGTTTGTAAATATACATAAGGAAATAAAAAATAATAACACATATTTAAATCTCATTATTTTCATAATACTAAATTGAAAAAACTGTCTTTATTGCTAGATCTAAATTAGCTTCAATAATTTGTTTTTTTGCTAACCTATGAATTTCTTCTATTTGATGATTTTTATCAGAAATATTCATTATTAGTGAAATATCCTTATCAGTCAGGTGATACTCTTTAATCTCTTGCTCCGTTGGAATTTTTTCTATATTACCTAGTCTGGCAAGATTGTTTTTTGATAATATATCGGTAGATTGAAGATGGCCTGGTAATTTGTCAACACCTATTCCTTTTCTATGAATCGGTTTAGGGATCTCAAATAAACTTTCCTCAATTACTCTAGTATACCAGCTAGCTCCCATTCTACCTACTAAATCTAGTTTTTTAGTATCTAAAGATCCATTATCATCTAAATACCTATTATTAATATGGATATGTACTATTTTAGAAATAATCAAATTTCCTGCTCCTCCATCCTTTCCTAGTTCAATTATTTTATCTACAACACATTCAAAAGAAATTGGTGATTCTTCAACTCTGGGAGGTCTAACTTTTTTTGATTTAACTGGTGTTAAGCCAGATTTTTTAAATTCATCTACATCACTATCATATTCAGTACTAGCTAAGGATACTGGTTCTACAATTGAGAAATTTACAATATTTACTACAACCTCTTTTACTTTCTTTATATTTTCTAAAGTATCTTTAGTAGAATTATCTCTTACTCTTCTTGAAGGAGAGAAAATGAGTATAGGAGGATTAGCACTAAACATATTAAAGCAGCTGAAGGGACTTAAATTAACATTCCCTTTTTCATCAATAGTACTAGCCAGCGCAATTGGTCTAGGAGCAACTGAAAGTAAAAGCATTTTATGTAACTCACTGGTTGATAAACTATTAGGATCAATCGAAGTAAATTTATTCATTATATATTTTTATTTTGATCCTAATAATTTTGTTCTAACTTCTCCAAAACCTACTCTTTTACTATCCTTTTCACAATAACCTCTCATAATTACTGTATCATTATCATTAATAAATATTCTGCTATTTCCATCATCTAAAATTACGGGTTTTTTTCCACCCCATGAAAGTTCCAACATTGATCCATAAGATCCTTTGTCTTTTCCACTTATTGTTCCTGAAGCCATTAAATCCCCAATATTTAGATTACACCCATTTATTGTATGATGAGCTAATTGCTGACTCATATTCCAATACATATATTTAAAGTTTGAGGAAGATACAATAGATTCCTTTGAATTAGCAGGGTGAATAGCAACTTCTAAATTAATATCATAGTTCTTTAATCCCTTATATTGTAAATAAGGTAAAACCTTCGGGTTTTGTTTAGGTCCATCTACCCTATATAATTCTAAAGCCTCTAAGGTTACAACCCAAGGTGACATTGAAGAAGCAAAACTCTTACCTAAGAATGGGCCTAGTGGGACATATTCCCATTTTTGAATATCTCTAGCTGACCAGTCATTAAATAGAACTTTTCCAAAAATATAATCTTCAGCATCACTAGTAGAAATAGATTCACCCAAATTTGAATTTTTTCCAATTACAAATCCCATCTCTAATTCAAAATCAACTCTAGAAGATAGTTGAAAAGATGGTGTTTCATTCTCTGGCAATAGCACCTGACCTTTTGGCCTATATATATCTATCCCACTTACAATTATAGAAGATGCTCTTCCATGATAACCAACGGGAATATGTTTCCAATTAGGAAGTAAAGGATTTGATGGATCTCTAAACATTGATCCAATATTAGTGGCATGTTCTATGCTAGAATAAAAATCCGTATAATCTCCAATTTTTAAAGGAAGATGCAATTCAGCATCAGATTGCTTAATTAGCAGACTACTCTGGTTTCTTAAAACTGAAGATGAATCAGAGAGTTCTTTCTGAACGATTAATCGAACATTATTTGTTATTGCTTTTCCTAAGGAAATAAAATCATTTAGATATTCATTTTCAAAGACATTAGCATTAAAATTTAATTTATCAAATATTCCTAGATCAGATGATAATTTTAAATCGAGTATCATATCTCCAATTGCTGCCCCTACTCTCTTTTTTGAATCTTTAATAGAAAAAATTCCAAAAGGAATATTATGTATTGAAAAGTCAGAATTTTTTGGAATATCAACCCAAGTTTCCATATTACTTTTTAATAAGTTTTAAACCATTATTTATTAAATCACTATAATTGTCTTTTTTACTCATTTGTATTAAATAATCATACAATTCTTCTTTAAAATTACATTTTAAATGGTATATTATTTCATATATCTCAATAAGAATAAGCCATTCATCTTTATATTTAGATTTAACTTCAGAAAAGATATTAGCTAATAACTTAAAATTAGTTTTTTTATTTTCCCTAATGTTTCTAACCTTCTTATATAATTTGAATAATTCTTTCTCCTTTAAAGAATACTTAATTTTTTTTGTTTTTACCTTAGAAACATTATACAAATCATCAAATGATTCATCAGATGCAGGGCCTGCATATACAGATATAATATTTTCTCCAACTGCCATATCATAAACTCCCCATTCTGCTTTAAACAATATTTCCTTATTATAAGTAACTTTACAATTATCAAAAGATATTAATAATATCTTTCCTTGTAAATCCCTTTTGCCTGTAATTATTTTTCCGACAACCTTAACTCCACCTTCAAAATTCAACTCAATATATTTACCTTCAACAATTCCATAAGCAAGCAAATCTTTTGGTGACATATCTTCTATTGCCAAATTTACTCCCTCTAATTTTCCTACAG
>CAZXST010000094.1:0-3623 GCA_964643205.1 uncultured Flavobacteriaceae bacterium
TTGCTGGTAGAAGTAGAGGCACACCAAGAATTGCTAATTCATTATTAAGAAGAATTAGAGACTTTGCACAAATTAAGGGAGATGGGTCTGTAGACATATCTATAACTAGGAGTAGCTTAAAAGCTTTAAACGTTGATATTAATGGGCTTGATGAAATGGATAATAAAATATTAAATACTATTATAGACAAATTTGCAGGAGGTCCTGTAGGAATAACCACTCTCTCTACTGCAGTTAGTGAAAATTCTGAAACAATTGAAGAAGTCTATGAGCCTTTTCTGATTCAACAGGGTTTTATAATGAGAACTCCAAGAGGCCGTCAGGTTACAGAGCTTGCATATAAACATTTAGGACGAATACCTAAGTCTGGTCAGAAAGGGCTATTCTAATTCCCAAATATTTTTTCAATACTTGAAAAATAAAGAGCATTACACGAAATTAATTAAAAATGAAGCTAAGAGATTAGGATTCATTTCTTGTGGAATAAGTAGAGCAGAATTTTTAGAAGATGAAGCTCCAAGATTAGAGAAATGGCTAAAAATGAAGATGAATGGTGAAATGAAGTATATGGAGAATTATTTTGAAAAGCGTCTTGACCCAACAAAACTAGTTGATGGTGCAAAAAGTATAATTTCTCTTGCATACAATTATTATCCTAAAGATTTACAAAATAAGGAAGCCCCAAAAGTTTCAAAATATGCATATGGCATGGATTACCATTATGTAATAAAAGAAAAGTTAAATTTTTTTCTAACATTTATAAGAGATAAAATTGGAGATGTTCATGGAAGGGCTTTTGTTGATTCAGCACCAATTCTAGAAAAAGCATGGGCTGCGAAAAGTGGCATAGGATGGGTTGGAAAAAATTCAAATTTAATTACTAAACAGGTTGGATCATTTTATTTTTTAGCGGAACTTATAGTTGATTTAGACCTTGATTATGATACAATTGAATCTGATCATTGTGGAGAATGTACGGCATGTATAGATGCATGTCCAACACAGGCAATAGCTCAGCCATATGTAGTAGATGGAAGCAAATGTATTTCATATTTTACAATTGAATTAAAAGAAAATATACCAAAAGAATTTAAAGGAAAATTTGATGATTGGGTTTTTGGATGTGATATATGTCAGGATGTTTGTCCATGGAATAAATTTTCGAAAACTCATAGAGAGCCTTTATTTCAAGCTAATTCTGAACTTATGAAAATGAGTAGAGATGAATGGAATGAAATTACTGAAGAGACTTTTAATAAAATTTTCAAAAATTCAGCTCTTAAAAGAACAGGATACAAAGGATTAACAAGAAATCTAAATTTTATTAAATCTCACTAGTACTTTAATTTTTTATTTCAGCATTATGGTGATAATTTTAGTAAATTTGAGTCTTTAAATTCTTATTATGATAACTCATATTAAAGGAAGATTAGTTGAGAAAGCTCCAACCAGTGTTGTAATTGAATCTAATGGTATAGGGTATTTAATAAATATTTCCTTAAATACATTCTCACAAATTCCAGATAATGAAAATTTAAAATTATATACCCATCTTCAAATTAAGGAGGATTCTCATACGCTTTATGGATTTTATACAATAAAGGAACGAGAAATTTTCAGACTTTTAATTTCTGTTAATGGCATTGGTTCAAATATTGCAAGAACTATGCTATCTTCAATTTCTCCTGAACAAATAATTGATGCCATATCAAGAGAAAACGTTTCATTAATTCAATCTGTTAAAGGTATTGGATCAAAAACTGCTCAGAGAGTTATAATAGACCTTCGAGATAAAATTTTAAAAGTTTATGATTTAGATGAAGGAATTACTTCTTCAAACAATACTAATAGAGAAGAAGCGTTATCTGCTTTAGAAGTCTTAGGAATTAATAAAAGGTCCTCTGAAGCACTGGTTGACAGAATTGTAGTAGAAAACCCAGATATTTCAGTAGAAAGTATTATTAAGGAGACTTTAAAAAATTTGTAATAAAGTTTGAACAAAATTACTTTTAGTTTAATGAGAATAAGATTTTCAGGGCTTTTTTTATTATCCTTTTTTTGTGCTAGCCTTTTGATTGCTCAAGAGACGTCTAATTCTTCAATTCAGGACTCTCTTGCTAATCAGGGAATTTCATTTGGTGAAATCAATTTACCAACTCCAAGTAGTTATATCGAAAATTATCAATATGATCCAATTACTGACATGTATTATTATAACGTGAGTGTTGCAGATTATAATATTAACTATCCAATTATTTTAAGTCCTGAAGAATATAAAAAATTAATTTTAGTAGAGGACTTGAAAGAGTACTATAAATCAAAAATTGATGCTGCTGAAGGTAAAAAAGACGGTACGGATGAGATGCAAAAAAATCTCATTCCTGAGATATATGTCAATTCTAGAATTTTTGAAAACATATTTGGAGGCAATACAATTGAGGTTGTACCACAAGGGTCCATAGAAGTTGATCTAGGAATGTTATACACTAAACAAGACAATCCTTCTTTTTCTCCTAGAAATAGAAGTAATCTTACCTTTGATTTTGATCAACGAATTGGACTAAGCTTACTTGGAAAGGTTGGCACCAGAGTCCAGGTTAATGCAAATTTTGATACTCAATCTACATTTGATTTTCAAAATTTATTGAAATTAGAATATGAACCTACAGAGGATGATATAATACAAAAAATTGAGGTAGGTAATGTAAGCATGCCTCTTAATAGTTCATTGATTTCTGGAGCACAAAGCTTATTTGGATTTAAAACTGAATTAAAATTTGGCAGAACAAGAGTTACAGCTGTATTTTCAGAACAAAAATCTGAATCAAGATCAGTAGTTTCTCAGGGGGGCGGAACTATTCAGGAATTTGAATTTAGAGCTTTAGATTACGATGAAAATAGACATTTTTTCTTAAGCCATTATTTTAGAGATAAATATGATGAAGCATTATTAAACTATCCTTTTATAAACTCTAACATTCAAATTACTCGAAGTGAAGTCTGGGTCACCAACAGAAATAACCAAATAAATGATGTGCGAAATATAGTAGCTTTTCAGGATTTAGGAGAATCATCTTCTGTATCTACTGCTGTTAATGTCTTCGTAGGTCCATCTGCATATCCTGACAACGGCAATAATGGTTTTGATCCAACAGCTATAGGAAATGTTTCGTCACAGCTAACGGATGCTATTAGAGATATATCAACATTACAGACAGGAATTTTAGTCCCAAATGTAACAGAAGGATTTGGGTATGGTAAGCTAGAAAATGCAAGGAAACTAAGAGAGGGCATGGATTATAAAATTAATAATCAATTAGGATATATTTCATTAAATCAGAAGTTAGAAAATGATGAGATATTAGCCGTTGCTTTCCAATTTACTGTTGGGAATCAAGTATTTCAAGTTGGTGAATTTGCTAATGATGGTGTTCAAGCAACAGAGGTTTCAGTATCTCCATCAAACACTATTGTAAATTCAAATAATTTAGTATTAAAAATGCTAAAAAGTACTGTAAGTAGTGTTGAAGAACCAATGTGGGATTTAATGATGAAAAACATATACAGTACTGGAGCTTTTCAATTAGAAAGGGAAGATTTTAAATTAAATATTTTTTACAACG
>CAZXST010000095.1:0-3590 GCA_964643205.1 uncultured Flavobacteriaceae bacterium
TATAGATGATTAAAACAAAAATTTTATGGGTTGATGATGAAGTAGACTTATTAAAACCTCACATAATTTTTTTAGAAAACAAGAATTTTTTAATTCAAACTTGTAATAATGGATCTGATGCTGTAAAAATGATTAGGAATGAGAATTTTGATGCTGTTCTTTTAGATGAAAATATGCCTGGACTAAATGGAATTGAGACTCTTACCCTTATGAGAGATATTAATACAAACATTCCTATAATAATGATAACTAAAAGTGAAGAAGAGAATATAATGGATGATGCTATTGGAAACAAAATTTCAGACTATTTAATTAAACCTGTAAATCCAAAACAAATTTTTTTAAGCTTAAAGAAAAATTTAAATGACAGAGAACTTATTTCTGATAAAACTATTTCAGGCTATCAACAAGAATTTAGAAATATTTCGATTGAACTTTCAGATATAGACTCAATTAAAGGATGGGTAGATATGTATCTCAAGTTAGTCTCCTGGGAGATAAAATTAGAAGATAATAATAATGACACAATGATGGAAGTACTTATATCTCAAAAAAATGAAGCTAATAGATTATTTGCAAAATTTATTGAGAATAATTATCAACAATGGGTAAACAATAGATCATCTAGCCCAATGCTCTCTAATTCCCTAATTAAAGACAGACTATTGAAAGAGTTATCTGATTCAAAGCCTACTTTATTTTTAGTAATTGATAATTTAAGATACGATCAATGGAGAGTTCTCGAGCCATTGATTAATGATTACTATAATAAAATTCATGAAGAGGCTTATTTTAGTATTCTTCCAACAACTACGCAATATTCAAGAAATTCTCTTTTTTCTGGATTAATGCCTTCTGAAATACAAAAAAATCACCCTAATTATTGGAAAAATGATTCTGATGAAGGCGGCAAGAACCTTTATGAAGAACAGCTCTTGAAAGATAACCTAAGTAGATTAGGATATAATAATATCTCTTGTGAATATAACAAAATTACTAATCTAAAAAATGGACAAAAATTGGCGGTTAATTTAAAAGCTAAATTGAAAAACGATTTAACTGTAATTGTCTACAATTTTGTTGATATGTTATCGCATTCAAAAACTGAAATGGAAATAATAAAAGAATTGGCCTCAAATGATAAAGGATATAGATCGTTAACATTAAGTTGGTTTAAAAACTCTCCCCTATTTGAAATTATCAAAAATGGATATGAATATGGTTTTAAGTTAGTAGTAACAACAGATCATGGGACAATTAATGTAAAGAACCCTTCAAAAATTATTGGTGATAAAGAAACAAGTCAAAACCTCAGATATAAAACTGGAAGGAGTCTAACTTATAACAACAAAGAAGTTGTTTCATTTAATAATCCTAATGATATTTTTCTACCTAGTATTTCATTAAATAGTTCATATGTGTTTGCAAAAGAGAACACCTACCTAGTATATCCAAATAACTACAACTATTATGTCAATTTTTTTAGAGACACCTATCAACATGGAGGCATTTCTCTTGAAGAAATTATAATTCCCTATGTTGTTTTAATGCCGAAAATTAAAAAATGACAAAAGACATTAATTATTCAATTGAAGAAATTGGTAAGACAGCTAAGATAGTTTTATCATTAAATCCCTCTGCAAAAATATTTATTTTTAATGGAGAGATGGGGTCAGGAAAAACTACTATAATCAAGGCTATAATAAAAGAACTAGGATATGAAGGAACTGTTAGCAGCCCTACATTTTCTTTAATAAATGAATATTTTAATGGTAATAAAATCTATCATTTCGATTTTTATCGTATTAAAAGTAGAAATGAATTATTAGATATAGGAATCGACGAATATATCAATAGCAATGATTGGTGTTTTATTGAATGGCCCAACTTAATTGTTGATATGCTTCCAGATAAGCATGTTGAATTGAATATAGATGTTATTTCAAACGAAAAGAGAAAATTAAGGATTAACTATTAGCTACTTATTTATGAATTTTTACAAAAGATTAGTATTTTTTTCATCTGGATTTGTTATTGGCTTATTAATCCTCTCTTTCTTTTTAATTGGTAAAAGAACTTCATGCAGCTATCTACCTAATGATAGAGTTATAAAAAATATTAACACAAAAAAAATAATTTATAATAAGCTCAATGATACAATAAACGCATCAGATTCAACCTTTATAAAAAGAGTTATTTCTAGTGGTAGAGTTAATTTCTCTAAAAGTAAAATAGGACTAGACTCTTGTAATTATTATCATATTGAAAATAAGATAGATGGAAAAAAATATATGGTATTATTAAATAATTGTGATGAATATGTGTTGGTAGATGAGTTTAGAGAATTAAATTAATTAACTGACTCCAATTTTCTTCTTTTTATTTCCTTGCTTATTAGTTTAAGTTCTCTAGAGGTCTGCCCAGAGACAGATGTATTTTCATCTAATCTTCTAATTAAGTATGGAAGAACTTCTTTAACTGGGCCATATGGTAGATATTTACACACATTATATTTGTTTATCGCTAAATTAAAGCTGATATGATCACTCATTCCATATAATTGGCTAAACCATACTCTTTTATCATTATTTTTTATTACATATTTGTTCATTATTTCAGTAGCCAAAAGATTACTTCTTTCATTATGAGATCCAATAAATAGATTAAAATCATTGATATTGTCAAAAATAAAACGCATGCACTTATTAAAGTTTTCATCTGTTTTTACCTTTGTTTCACAAATTGGAGATTTATAATTTTTAGATTTAGCTCTTTTTCTTTCTTTCTCCATATATGCACCCCTAACTAATTTGACACCTATCCTTATATTTGATCTAGAAAGTCTCTTATGTAAGTCAGATAAATATTCAAAGCGATCTATTTTATATGCTTGGATGGTGTTATATATAATACATGATGAATTATTATATTTAATCATTAGCTTTTCAATTAGTTCATCTATTGGTTTCTGAATCCAACTCTCTTCAGCATCTATTAAAATCGATATTCCACTTTCTGCAGCAGAATTACATATCTTATCATATCTTTTCTCAACTCTTTGCCATTCATCAATTTCATTTTCATTCAAACTATCATTATTAGCCTTTTTTAGGTATAAATCAAATCTTCCAACAGCTGTAGGCTTAAATACTATAAAAGATGATAGAGATTCTTTTTTACTTATATCAATTAACTCTAATGTTTTGTTTAAAGTATGTTCGTAACTACTTTCTGTATTAGCCCCTTCAATAGAGTAATTTAATATACATCTTATATTATTCTGATTTAGTTTATTTATTACTTTGAAACATTCTTTTTCATTTTCTCCACCACAGAATTGTTCAAATATTGTTTGTTTAATCATCTTATCTATTGGGAAACGTATTTTTATTAACAAGTTTAAAAAGTACTTTCCTATAAATGTAAGTGAGGGATATGATAGTAATTTAAACAAAAAATAAGCCCTTTTTAGCTCATAATTTGATTTATAGCTAAATGCTGTCTTTGTATCGTCAAAATGGCTTAAAAGGCTCATTATATCCATTTATTTACACAAATATATCTAGAAGAATACTGTATTTTAAATAAAT
>CAZXST010000096.1:0-3578 GCA_964643205.1 uncultured Flavobacteriaceae bacterium
CCAGACTTAACTATTTTTCCATCAAATAATACATGTACATAGTCAGGAATAATATAATCAAGTAATCTTTGGTAATGTGTAATTATCACTACAGCATTATCTTTTTTCTTTAACTTATTTACTCCATTGGCAACAATTTTAAGCGCATCAATATCAAGGCCTGAATCTGTTTCATCAAGAATTGCTAAGGTTGGCTCTAGCATTGCCATTTGAAATATTTCATTTCTCTTTTTCTCTCCACCAGAAAATCCATCATTTATTGATCTTGATAAAAATTTTCTGTCTATTCCTAGCATGCTGCATTTTTCTCTTAAGAGTTTTAACATTTGGCCTGCCGGCATTTCTTTTTCTCCTCTTGCCTTGCGTGTTTCATTAATTGCAGTTTTAATAAAATTGGTTATTGTTACACCAGGAATTTCAATAGGATACTGAAAGGACATAAATATACCTTTATGAGCTCTTTCCTCTGCTGAAAGCTCATCAATAGAACTATCATTGTAGAGCATTTCACCTTTTGTAATTTCATAATCTTCTTTTCCTGCAATTACTGATGCCAATGTACTTTTGCCAGAACCATTAGGCCCCATTATTGCATGAACTTCACCTGCTTTTATATCAAGATTAATCCCATTTAGGATATGTTTGTCTTCAACCTTTGCGTATAAATTATTTATTTTAAGCATATTTTTTATTTAAAATTATCCAACAGAGCCTTCTAAACTAATCTCAAGTAGCTTTTGAGCCTCAACAGCAAATTCCATAGGCAACTTGTTTAAAACATCTTTACTAAAACCATTTATTATTAGTGCAATAGCTTTCTCTGTTTCAATTCCTCTTTGATTGCAATAAAAAATTTGATCTTCACCTATTTTACTAGTTGTAGCTTCATGTTCTACCTGGGCAGATTTATTTTTTGTTTCTATATATGGAAAGGTATGAGCTCCACACTTGTTCCCAATTAATAAGCTGTCACACTGAGAGAAATTTCTAGCATTATTGGCTCTACTACTTATATGTACTAATCCTCTATAACTGTTTTGTGATTTTCCAGCTGAAATCCCTTTTGAAATAATCGTAGATTTAGTATTGTCGCCTAAATGAATCATTTTTGTGCCTGTATCAGCTTGTTGGAAATTATTGGTTACCGCTATTGAATGAAATTCACCAACAGAATTATCTCCTTTTAGAATGCACGAGGGGTATTTCCATGTAACTGCACTTCCAGTTTCAACTTGAGTCCATGAGATTTTAGCATTTTTCTCACACAAACCTCTTTTTGTAACGAAATTATAAACTCCTCCATTTCCTTTATTATCACCAGGATACCAATTTTGAACAGTGCTATATTTTATCTCCGCATCATCCAATGCAATTAGTTCAACTACTGCTGCATGCAATTGATTTTCATCTCTACTTGGTGCAGAGCATCCCTCTAGATAGCTTACAAAACTACCTTTTTCAGCTACTACTAATGTTCTTTCAAACTGTCCGGTTCCCGCTTCATTAATTCTAAAGTATGTTGAGAGTTCCATTGGACATTTCACTCCTTTAGGAATATAACAAAATGAACCATCGCTGAATACAGCTGAATTTAGAGCAGCATAGAAGTTATCTGTTTTTGGAACAATGGATCCCATATATTTTTTTACTAGTTCCGGATGATTTTTTATTGCCTCACTTATAGAGCAGAATATGATGCCTTTTTCGTTTAAGGTATCTTTAAAAGTTGTAGCAACTGAAACAGAATCAATTACTACATCCATAGCAACTCCTGCAAGTTTCTTTTGCTCATCTACAGAAATACCTAACTTTTTAAATGTTGCTAGTAATTCAGGATCAACCTCATCTAGGCTATTATATTTTGGTTTATTTGATGGAGCTGAATAATATGAAATCTTTTGAAAATCAGGCTTTTTATATTTAACATTAGCCCAATCAGGCTCTTTCATATCTTTCCAAACTTTAAAGGCATCTAATCTCCAGTTAGTCATCCATGATGGCTCACCTTTTTTCTTAGATATTGCTATGACAATTTCTTCATTTAATCCAACAGGGAATGTGTCAGATTTTATATCTGTATAAAAACCATACTCGTATTGTTTGGTTTCTAACTCTTTTTTTAAGTCATCCTCCGTATACTTATTCATACTTTTTTATTATAAAGAAAAGCTTTCTCCACATCCGCATGTCCTATTAGCATTTGGATTTACAAAAACAAATCCTTTTCCATTTAATCCTCCAGAATATTCCAGAGTTGTTCCCACCAGATATAATAAACTTTTTTTATCGATAATTATTTTTATTTGATTATCCTCAAATATTTTATCATTATCACCTTTCTTATTATCGAATTTTAATTCGTATGAAAGGCCTGAACACCCACCACTGTTTACACCAACTCTTACAAAATCAGTGTTATGGCTATAGCCATCTTGTTTCATTAATTTTATTACCTGTTTGCGGGCAATGTCCGTTATACTGATCACACTATTAAAATTTACTGGTCTACAAATATACAACTAAACTATATTTTTTTAACATTTTTAATGTTATTACTCATATAATTAAGCATATTTTAAGGAAAAAGAATGTAAATTTGACCCCATGTTAGAGAATAAGGATAATAGTTCAACAAAATTGGAGGATGTTGGAGAGTTTAATTTGATAGATATACTTACAAAAGATTTGAAAATTAGACATAAATCAACTATAAAATCTATAGGAGATGATGCTGCTGTACTAGACTATAAGTCCAAAAAGGTTGTAATATCAACTGATTTTCTGATTGAAGGAGTCCATTTTGATTTAAGCTATATGCCCTTAAAACACCTTGGATACAAGGCAGTAATGGTTAATATATCTGATATATATGCTATGAATGCTAGGGCTAAACATATTACAGTTTCTGTTGCTATTTCTAATAGATTTCCTCTAGAAGCAGTAGAAGAATTATACTCTGGAATTGAATTAGCTACAAAAAAATATGATCTAGACCTTATAGGAGGTGACACAACCTCTTCTGTATCAGGGCTTACTATATCTGTAACAGCTATCGGCGAGGCAAATTTATCTGATATAGTGTATAGAGATGGCGCAAAAGTAAATGATTTAATTGTGGTTACAGGTGATATTGGAGCGGCATTTATGGGATTAAAGGTTTTAGAGAGAGAAAAAGAAGTTTTCAAGGTGAATCCAAAAAATCAACCAGATCTTGATCAGTATACTTATTTGGTAGAAAGACAGCTAAAACCTGAGGCAAGAAAAGATATTGTACTTCTTTTGTCTGATTTAAAGGTGAAACCAACTTCGATGATTGATATTAGTGATGGTTTATCTTCTGAACTTTTACATATATGTAGGAAAAGCAGGGTAGGCTGTGATTTATATGAAAACAAAATTCCAATGGATCCACAATTAATTTCTACTTGTGAAGAGTTTAAAATTGATTCCACTACAATCACACTAAATGGCGGAGAAGATTATGAATTACTTATGACTATATCACAAAAGGATTATCCAAAAATTAAGGCAAATCCAAATTTGACTGTTATTGGATATATAAAAGAAGAAAAAGCTGG
>CAZXST010000097.1:0-3493 GCA_964643205.1 uncultured Flavobacteriaceae bacterium
CCTAGTTTCCATATATCTGGATTGTTAGAAGTTCTTTCTACAGAAGTTCCCATAGCATAACCATTGTTTTCACATATGAAAACCACTGGTAATTTCCATAGCATAGATAAATTAAAAGTTTCGTGTAAAGAACCTTGTCTTGCAGCACCATCTCCAAAATAGCATAGTGTCACCGCATCACTTCCATGATACTTATCACCAAAAGCTATACCTGCTCCCAATGGAATATGACCTCCTACAATTCCATGGCCGCCATAAAAACGATTTTCTTTTGAAAAAATATGCATCGAGCCTCCTAAACCCATAGAAGTTCCTGTTACTTTTCCATATAATTCTGCCATTACCCTTTTTGGATCAACTCCCATACCTATGGGTTGCACATGATTTCTATAGGCAGTTATCATTTTATCTTTACTAAGATCCATTGCATGCAAGGATCCTGCTAATACAGCTTCCTGACCATTATATAGATGTAAAAAACCTCTAACCTTTTGTTGAATATATACGGCTGCAAGTTTATCCTCAAATTTTCTCCAGAAGAACATGTCCTCATACCAAGACAAATATGTTTCCTTTGTTATTTTCCTCATTTAATTAGTAAGAATGATTCATAAAAATAAGACAATGATTTCTATTGTAAAAAGTTAATTTTATAATTTTTATAAAAAAGACTTGTCAAATTTAAATGGAAGAAGATTATTTATGGAATCTGTGTATATTATTTTACCTTTTACACCCATAAAATACAATCCAATATCAGCGTTTTGCTTAGTTTGATATTCAGAAATTACTTGTCGACACGAGCCACATGGAGCAACGGGGTTGTCATTAATTTTATTCATTGATCCAGCTATAATAGCTATTTCTTTGATTTTAATCTTTGGATATTTAGAATTGGCATAGAATAAAGCTGTTCTTTCAGCACACAATCCAGATGGATAAGACGCGTTTTCTTGATTAGAGCCAGATACAATTTCTCCATTTTCCAATAAAACTGCAGCGCCCACACTAAATTCTGAATATTCAGAGTATGCAGATTCTCTTATTAATTTTGCTTTATTAAATAAAACTTTAACTTGATCAGGAAGTTCATCAATTGAATCAAAAACTTTAAAATTAGAATAAATCTTAATTTCTTTCATAACTAATTTTAATACTCCGTGTATTGATTACTGCCAAAATTAAATGTTAATGAAAATCTTAAAGTATTCTCTAATGGGCTAGGTACTTTTGATGCAGAGAAAAGATAAGAAAGATCTATTTTTGTTCCAGAAAATTTAAAACCTGCCCCTAAGGCAAGAAATTTTCTTGCACCTTTTTCTTCACTTTCATTAAAATATCCAGCTCTTATAGCAAAAGAATCTTCATATAAGTATTCTGCTCCTAGAGCCCAAGTAAATTCTTTTAATTCCTCACTAAATCCTCCAGGTGCATCAGAGAATGACTGAAAAACTCCTGAAAGAAAATCTACATCAGTAGACATCCCATCAATTATATCAACATAAGATTCACCAACTTGTTCATCACCTTCATCAAAAATTCCATTATCATTATTATCATTGAACTCAGTATAAGTTCCTAATAATGGTGGTGTAGGAACAAGTAATTTGCTAACCTCTGCAGTGACCGAAACTTTATTGTATTGATCTAAAATAAAATCAAATCCGCCTCCTAACTTGAAATTTGTAGGAAGAAAGGTCTCTCTCCCTGACTCATCATATTTAATTTTTGGACCTAGATTTTGAATTATAAAACCTCCCCTAAATCTACCATCAATACCACCATAGGATTGCTCCTCTCCTTGATAGTAACCAGAAATATCTACTGCAAAAGAACTAGCTGCTTTTGCTGTTTCATCAACTGCCTGTATTTTCAAGTCTGATCTTAAATATCTAGCCGAAACACCCATAGAAAATTTATCAGCTAGCCTTAATGAATAGGAAACATCCATTGTCATTTCATTTGGTTTTTCAATTAATGCTTCTGAAAATTCATCCTGAATAATTTCTATTTCTCCTAGCGAGAAATATTTAAAACTAACTGCAAAAGCGCTTCCTTCATTTAGTCTATTGTAGTAAGTTATGTTTCCAAGTGAAATATCATTAACCAATTTGCTCAAATAAGGAGTATAGCTTAAACCAAAACCAGATTTATTTTCAGAAAAAACATATTTTGATGGATTCCAGTGTTGAGAAAATACATCTGCAGATGTTGCAACACCCATATCACCCATACTTGCTGCTCTAGCATCAGATGCAATTAAAAGAAATGGAACCCCTGTTGTGATAACCCTGCTATCATTTGGATTAGGAGTTACTTCAGTAAGAGTTTGAGCATTTAAATTTAATGTGATTAACGATAATAAAACAGAATAAATAAGATTTCTCATAGTTTTGTTTTGAGCCAACAAATATAATTTAATATTACAGTATTACAAGTTTTTCAGTTTTTGAAACTTGTTTGCCAATCTGGTCAGATCTAACAGTCAACCTATATATATAAACACCTTTTGCAACTTTATCACCAAAATCATCTCTTGCATCCCAGGATAAATCCCTAGATAAAGAAGAGCTATTTGTGGTATTTACATATCCATTAATTGTTTTTACAAGTTTTCCTGAAATAGTAAATATCTGTATACTAACGCTTAAATCACTAGAACTATTGTGGTTAAACCAAAATTCAGTATAATTAATAAAGGGGTTAGGGTAATTTAATACATTAGAAATGACTAATTCCAGATCTTGATCATGGACCACAAATTGTATTTCAGAAGTTGATGAATTATTATATACATCCCAAGCCTTTAAACTTAAGGTATGCAATCCTGGTGAAATATCTCTTAATGGATAATTTATTGTACCGTTTTGATAATCATCTAAATTTGCCTCATAATAATCATTCAATCTAAATGAATTTGCAACATCATCATCTAAAACTGCTACAATATCATGACCTATACCGCTGGAAGTATTAATACCGTTTTCATCAAATAATTTGACCAAAAGATGAGGGTTTTCATTAGTTATTCCTCCACTAATAAAAGCCTCATCATTCATAAATAATTCAATTTCAGGCCCCATATTATCTTCAGCTGCATTTTCATTAATTCCCCCAATTAAAATATCCAAATTAGATCCATTTTGATCCATTAAGTTTGAGTTGCTTTTTGAATAAAAACTCATTTTTCCATTACCAACTTCCATTACAACATCTCTTGGTACAATGAAATTGACATTAAAATCTCCATTTTCAATAGATGATCTTCCCCTAAAGAGTACTTCACCTAGTGTAGTAAAATCCAATATTATTGGAGAGTCATTCTGGGATGTTCCATCATTTCCTAGAGTAGACCTTTCAATATTCTTATCAAATACCGTAGTAACTAATTCTCCCTGGTAATCATCAATTTTATTGCCAAATTCGTCATCAATCTGACCTTCAATTTTTACAGAACTCAATCCTTGTAATGGTTCCGTAAATTCATTAATTG
>CAZXST010000098.1:0-3448 GCA_964643205.1 uncultured Flavobacteriaceae bacterium
TATAGAAAGATTGCAAAAAACGGAGCAATAGTTAGTAATGCAGAAAAAATATTTCCTATAAATAACATTTTTTTTAGTTTATGTGAGTAAAACCATAAAGCCAATATATATGCTAAGAAAAAAAAGACTGCTCTAATTGAAATTAATAACGAAAGACAGATGCATAATAAATTTAAAGAAAAATATAGATTTAGCTTTGTCCTTTTTCTTATGGTTTTATCAATGCTAGAGCGAATTGGCCTATTTATTATATCCTTTTCATAATCATAAAAATTATTAATTATATAACCTGATGCAATTGCAATAGAAGAGCATGAAATAATTGCAAATAAATATGGGTCTAATATAACATCAAGAATATTTTCTTTGTTACCTAGAATAAAAATTGAAGTTAAATATTGAGCAGTAACAATTGCAAGAATATTATATAATCTTACAACGGAAAATAGACTAAAGAATTTAAAAATTATTGATTTCAAATTTTAAAGAGAAATAAACAGTAATTAAAAATAGTATACAACCTTTAACTTGTGATTCTTTAATTGTCTTTTTGCTCTCTCAAAATTTTCTGTAAATCCTAATATATATCCTCCTCCTCCAGATCCACACAATTTCAAAAAATAAGAATCATTCTCAATACCTTTTTTCCAAACATTATGAAATTTTTCAGGTATCATTGGTTTAAAGTTTTTTAATACTATTCTTGATAATTTTTTGGTATTATTAAAGAGAGCGCTTAAATCCCCATTAAGAAAATTATCCACACATAAATTTGTGTGTTTAATAAATTTCTCATTCATGATTTTCCTAAAACCATCTTTTTTCATTTTTTCCATAAAAATATTAACCATTGGTGCAGTTGAACTAGTCTTTCCACTGTCTATTAAAAAAACGGCTCCATTACCTGTACTCTTTTGTGAAGGTATTCCAGTGACCTTTATGTCTTTTCTAGAGTTAATTAAAATTGGTATACTTAAATAGCTATTAAGTGGATCTAAACCAGATGATTTTCCATGGAAATAAGATTCCATTATAGAAAAAATATTTTTAAGGTTGATTAATTTTTCTCTAGTTAAATTTTCTAATACAGTTGTTTTCTTAAATGCATATTTATCATAGACAGCAGCTACTAAGGCCCCGCTACTTCCAATACCGTATCCTTCAGGGATAGACGAATTAAAGTATAATCCTTTATCAATATCGGAACTAAACTTGTCTAAGTCTAATTTTATTTTTGATAATTTTAAATGTTTTAAAAACCCTCTAAGAATTTTATTAGAAGCTCTGGATATAGAATTTTTCTTATTTGGAATTTTTAAAGCTCCTTTATAAAAATTATAAGGAATAGATAAACCTTTAGAATCTTCAATAATTCCATATTCACCAAAAAGTAAAATCTTAGAGTAAAATAATGGTCCATTCATATAACAAATATATTACAAAATTATAATTTTACCGCTCCTGCACCTACTTTATCTGATATAAATGAATGGTTTTTACAGTATTCCTTTAATTCGTTTTTTATAAATAATTTAACCTTATCTTCTCCTTCCTTCGGATATAGTACATGAACATTTGCTCCGGCATCCAAAGTAAAACAGACAGGAATATTAGTAGTTTCTCTAAAACTTTTTATACTATTTATTATCTTCAAAGTATTGGGTTTTATTAATACATATGAAGGATTACTTGTAATCATCAACGCATGAAGCATCATTGCTTCTTGTTCTATTAAATTTGTAAAAGAATGAAGATTACCATTTTTTAATATTGATTTTAATTTCGTTACATTCTTTTGAGCAATCTTATATCTTTCTTCAGCATAAATATGATTTTTCATTAATTTATGGCCTTCAGAACTGGAGATTTGTTTTGGCTCAGTATCAACCAACAGAATGGTATCATTATAATCTAAAAAATCGTTACAAATATCATAAGGATATTTAATAGAATATAAATCTGTGCTTTGCTCTATATCTACATGTTTTCCCCATAAGTTAATTCCTCCTAATATGCTTCTACATGCACTTCCTGAACCAATTCTAGAAAGAAAGGAAGCTTTCTTATAAAAAAATTCTTCTTTCATACTTGAATCAAGATCTTTTTCTAAGGACATTATACATAAAGCCAATGCACTCATTCCGCTAGCTGAAGATGCAATTCCACTACTATGGGGAAAAGTATTTTCAGTCTTAATTTTAAAACTATATTCTTTTAAATAGCCACAATATTTTAAAATATTTCTAAAGAAAAGTTCTATTTTAGGCTTAAACTCATCCATTTTCTTATCCTTGTAATAAACATCAAATAATATATTGTTATCAGCCTTGATTTTTTTGTTCAATTCTAGTATAGTAACTGTCCTAGAATTACTTAAAGTAAAACTAATAGATGTGTTTTTTGGAGTCTGATTCTTATTTTTGCCCCAATACTTTATTAAAGCAATATTACTTGGTGATGACCATGTATAAGAAGTAGTATCAGGTAAATTAGTAAAGTTATTAGCTATAAAATTATCCTCAGACATAAAATAATATTGGATGGATTGTTGTGCGGGCGGAGAGACTCGAACTCTCACACCTTGCGGCACTAGATCCTAAGTCTAGCGTGTCTACCAATTCCACCACGCCCGCAAATTGATGTGCTAATATAAACAATACTTTCAATATTTAGATTATTCGTAAGATTAAAAGTATTCTCTGTTTTTGTATTTTTACAATATGGGTATAAAAGCTAATTCTAATATTAATTTTTCCATTAAAGAAATTCAAAAATTAATTAATATTAATTATGGTTTTACATGTACATTGAAAAAATTAGATGGTGAAAAAGACCTCAATTATAGACTTACAACAAAGAATGGGAAGAAATATTACTTAAAAATATATCCTAAGAATACCGATTTAAATTTTATTGTATTTCAAACTAAATTATTAAATCATTTATCTAAAAAAACAGGATTAAAAACACCTAAAAATTTATTGTCTAAAAGTGGAATTAACTATTCTTTATTTAGAGATAAAAAAGGCTTCATAAGATATTTCAGAATTAATTCATGGATAGAAGGCAAAAGATGGTCAAAGTTAAATCCTATTACCAATGATCTAAGGTATGAATTAGGGAAAGAGGCTGGGTTAATTAGTAAAAATTTGAAAAATTTTAAAAGTGATTTTGCTAATTCAGAAATGCAATGGGATATATCAAGCTCATTATGGACAAAACAATATTTAAAATTTATAAAAAGAAGTAGTGAAAAAAAAATAATAAAATCTTTTCAAAATAAGTTTGAAAAAGAATTAACAAAATTCAAAAAACTAAGAAAATCATTTATACACAATGATGTAAATGATAATAATATAATTGTTTCCAGCAGTTTATATAGTCCTAAGATTAATGGAATTATTGACCTTGGAGATTCTATGAATACACAAATAATAAATGATGTAGC
>CAZXST010000099.1:0-3431 GCA_964643205.1 uncultured Flavobacteriaceae bacterium
TTAGAAATGCAATAAGAGCCAATAAAAAAGTGGTTTCTATACCTGCATCAAATTTGAAGAAGGAAATAACTAAGATATTATTTGATCAAGGTTATATTCTAAGCTACAAGTTTGAAGAATCTAAAGTTCAAGAAGTTATTAAGATAGCTTTAAAATATACTAAAGAGAATAATGAGTCTGTAATTAATAGAATTCAAAGAATTAGTACACCTGGATTAAGAAAATATTCTAATTCAAGTGATTTGCCAAGGATTTTAAATGGCTTAGGAATTGCAATTGTGTCTACTTCAAAAGGAGTCATGACGGCAAAGCAAGCCAAGAAGCAAAATGTTGGGGGAGAATTAATTTGTTATGTACATTAAAATATATATAAAATGTCAAGAGTAGGAAATAATCCAGTTTCAGTTCCTGAGGATGTAACAGTTGATGTTACTGAAAATATTATTACTGTAAAAGGTAAACTAGGAGAAATTCAACAAGATTTTTCAGGTGTAAGAATCAAGGTTGATAATGGTATTATTACTGTTGAAAGAGTCTCTGAATCTAAGGATCATAAATCAAGGCATGGACTATACAGAGCTTTAATTAATAATATGATAATTGGGGTATCAAAAGGATGGACAAAGGAATTAGAACTTGTTGGTGTAGGCTACAGAGCTAAGGCTCAGGGTCAAAAGCTAGATATAGCAGTTGGGTTTTCACACAATATTGTTATGGATATAGCTCAAGAGATAAAGGTTGAAACTATTACAGAGAAGGGTCAAAATCCTATAATCAAATTAACATCATTTGATAAGCAATTGGTTGGTCAAGTAGCTGCTAAGATTCGATCCTTTAGAAAACCAGAACCATATAAGGGTAAGGGTATTAAATATGTAGGAGAACACATAAGAAGAAAAGCTGGTAAATCGGCATAATAATTTAAGATATGAGATTGTCAAAAAGAGATAGAAGAACTAGAATTAAAAATAGAATTAGAAAGATTATTTCAGGGACTGAGACTAACCCAAGATTATCAGTTTTTAGAAGTAATAAGGAGATATATGCTCAATTGATTGACGATTTTAATGGCAAAATAATAGCAGCCTCATCTTCAAGAGATAAGAATATTAATAAAGATAAAGCTAATAAAACTGAATTGGCTTCCTTAGTAGGAAAGAACATTGCAGAAAAAGCTATTAAGAAGGGGATAAAGGAAGTATCTTTTGATAGATCAGGGTATTTATACCACGGAAGAGTAAAATCTTTAGCTGATGGCGCAAGAGAAGTTGGATTAAAATTTTAAGATTATGTATCAAAAGTATAAAAGCGTAGAAAAAGTAAAACCAGGAGGACTTGAACTAAAGGATAGTTTAGTTGGAGTTCAACGAGTTACTAAAGTAACTAAGGGCGGTAGAAACTTTGGTTTTTCTGCTATTGTTGTAGTAGGAGATGAAAATGGTGTTGTTGGTTATGGCTTAGGAAAATCTAAGGATGTTTCTAGTGCTATTGGAAAAGCAGTTGAAGATGCAAAAAAGAATTTAGTAAAAATACCATTGGTTAAGGGGACGTTGCCTCACGAACAAAAAGGCAAATATGGTGGAGCAAGAGTAAATATTATTCCCGCAGCGCCAGGTACTGGAGTTATAGCAGGAGGTGCTGTAAGAACAGTTTTAGAAGCAGTTGGAGTTCATGATGTACTTTCAAAGTCACAGGGATCTTCAAACCCACATAATGTGGTAAAAGCTACTTTTGATGCTTTATTAAAGCTAAAAAATGCTCATACTATTGCTCATAATAGAGGAATTACATTAGAAAAATTATTTAAGGGATAATTAAGAATGGCTAAAATTAAGATAACACAAATAAGGAGTTCTATTAATAGAACGGGAAGGCAGAAAAAGACGTTAGAATCTTTAGGTCTAAGAAAGATAGGTATGACTGTAGAGCATGAAAATACGCCGAATATTCTAGGAATGATAAAAAAGGTTAATCATTTGGTAGTTGTTGATGGTTCATAAATTAAAGAATTTATAAATGGAATTAAGTAATCTAAAACCCGCAAAGGGATCGATAAATAAGAATAGCAAGAGAATAGGTAGAGGCCAAGGCTCAGGCAAGGGTGGTACGTCTACTAGAGGACATAAGGGAGCTAAATCTAGATCAGGGTATTCAAGGAAATTAGGTTTTGAAGGTGGACAAATGCCACTTCAACGAAGAGTCCCTAAATTTGGATTTAATAACATAAATAGAATAGAATATCAAGGAGTAAATTTAGATACTATTCAGAGTATGGTAGAAAGTAAAAAAATAAAAGGTTCCTTAGATTTTGATTCTATGATAAAATTAAGATTGGTTAGAAAAAATGAATTGGTAAAAATTTTAGGTAGAGGAGAGCTTAAGGCGAAACTTAAAATAAGTGCACATAAATTTACTGCATCTGCAAAAGCTGCTATTGAAGCTGCCGGAGGAGAGGCAATTAATATATAATTATTAAATGAAGATAATAGAGTACATAAAAAATATATGGAATATAACTGAGCTAAGGGATAGAATTATTCTAACCCTGAGTATGTTAGTTGTATATAGATTTGGTGCTCAGGTAGTTCTTCCTGGAATTGATGCTAGTAAGCTGGGTCAATTAGCTGGAACATTTGATGATCAAGGGCTTTTAGGTCTGTTAAATGCATTTACTGGGGGAGCATTTGCAAATGCATCTGTATTTGCATTAGGTATTATGCCTTATATATCTGCTGCAATTGTTGTGCAATTAATGGGTATTGCAATTCCTTACCTACAGAAACTCCAAAAAGAAGGTGCTAGTGGACAGAAGAAGATAACACAAATAACCAGATGGTTAACAATAGGAATTTGTTTGATTCAAGCTCCTGGTTATTTAGTAGCTTTGCCAACATTAGGTATTCCTAGAGAAGCATTTTTAATGGGTCAAGGGGGTATGTTTTATTTTTCATCAATAGTGCTTTTAGTTACTGGCTGTATTTTTGCAATGTGGTTGGGAGAAAAGATTACAGATAAGGGTGTTGGCAATGGAATTTCATTACTAATTACAGTGGGGATTATCGCCACTTTACCTCAAGCTTTTGTTCAAGAGTGGGTTTCTAGAGTAACAGAATCAAATGGAGGTCTTATAATGATTTCTATTGAGATTGTTGTTTGGATAGCTATTATTTTAGCTTCAGTTATGCTGGTAATGGCGGTAAGAAAGATTGCAGTTCAATATGCTAGAAGAAATGCCTCAGGCAGTTTTGATAGAAATGTTGCTGGTACTAGGCAGTATATTCCATTAAGATTAAATGCATCAGGAGTAATGCCTATTATTTTTGCTCAAGCTCTTATGTTTGTTCCATCTATGATTGGTAGTGTTGGATTTATGAAGGATACTTCTGTTGGACAATTTATGGTAACTCAATTTTCAGATATATTTGGTCTTT
>CAZXST010000100.1:0-1627 GCA_964643205.1 uncultured Flavobacteriaceae bacterium
AATAGTAAATTTAGTTAAACTTATCTAGTTTTATTCACTAAAGATTGTAAGAATTAATAACCATAGCGGTCAGCAATTGCATCTGCTCTTTGAAGTAGGTATTCTTTTGTAATTCCTGCAATATCATCCATATTATAAGCGGATCTATATATATGCATTGCTTTTTCAGGGTTACCAGTCTCTTCATAAAATCGACCCATATAATAGCTAGGAAGTATTGTCTCTTTATATTTATTTGTAGCTAATTTTGCTAAATCCTTAAAAAAATTAAATTTTTCTGTCTCATCTATATATTGTTCAACTGCAACAAAATCATTAATTGAAATTTCTTTAATAACTCCAAAGTGATCCTCTATTTTTTCATATTTTTCTTCTAGATATCTAACTGGTGAAGTTTTCAATTTTAAAATAATTGAATCATACTCTACTCTATTTATATCCTTATATATAGAAAACATATCCTCAATTGAATGTGGGATGGTATATGCTGGCAAAGTATAATGAGAGGGTGTCTCTAGATTTTGAAATTTATAATGAATATTTTTATTATTTAACGAATCAAGTCTTTGATTGAAATCTAATACATCTTCTGAAATTGATTTATAATCCCCATTTGACGTGCTAAGATAGTAGTATATATTATGTGAAGAAGATATTAAATATTGTGCTAAATATTTTTTCATTTGTTTAGTATATTTTGGACTAACAACTATATATCCATTCATTATTGGTACTTTTTTTATTATAAAAAAATTGATAAAGTTTGCGGTTCTTTCATGTCCTACGGCTACTCTAAAATTAGTTGTTCTATAATTCTTGTTTATATATGGAATCAATTCCTGAGACACAAATTCAAAGAAATTTGCAGTAGAGGATATGGGTGTAAAATTTATATTATCGATAACACTTGTATCATTGTATCTTGAGTCAATTTGATTTATTCCAACTACAATGGCTTCAGGAATATCACCCCAAAAAGACATATAGTCTACATTCCCTGAAACTATCTCAAATAAATAATCTCCATCAAAAACAATAAATACCGGATAACGCTTTTCTTCATCTAAATTATAGTCTCTTGGCAGCTGTATTGTAATTTCCCTGTCAGCATTTAATTTATCAGAATAAATCTTCTCATAAATATTATTGCTTCTTATACTATCTGTCTCTTGTGAACAAAGAGTAAACGAAAAAATAAAAAATATAACTAATAATAATTTATGATTCATTTGATCTTTTTTTATTGTTTATAAAAGGTAATATAATTAATGATAATCCTCCAAAAATAATTATCATTAAGGTCTGAGAAGTCCACATAATCCAGCCAAAAGACAAACTTGAAACTGAATTTATACCAAACCAACTAAAGGAAATTTGGACAGCAAGTGGATAAGCTCCAATTCCTCCAGGAGTAAACATTATAGTCAAACTAGCCAATATAAATGAGATAAGAATTGTTGAAAATGATAAGTCTGGCAACTCAGTAATTGCCTTACTAGTTACATAAAACATAAGAACATACATAAGCCAAATAAATATGCTATGCATAATAAAAAGCCACTTATTCTCCATTTTAAATATTATCATAAAGCCTTCATACAATCCCCTAAAAAAGGTCCGCACTTTA
>CAZXST010000100.1:1727-3419 GCA_964643205.1 uncultured Flavobacteriaceae bacterium
TTTAAATATTATCATAAAGCCTTCATACAATCCCCTAAAAAAGGTCCGCACTTTAGAAATAATAGGGAATGACTTACTGTTTTTTCTTGATAATAAAAATAAAATTCCGCCTAAAATAATAAATGAAAGCATTACAAATTCAAGATTAATAAAGCTACTCGCTTCATAAAGTTTTTGTATAATGAGCTCATAGTTAATAAATAGTCCTAATACTATTAATATACTAATACAAAGTACGTCTACTGCCCTTTCTGCAACAATAGTACCTATCCCTTTTTCCAAAGGAATATCCTCATATTTATATGCAATAGTTCCCCTTGCAATATCTCCAGCTCTAGGAAGAGTATAATTTATTAGATATCCTGAAAAAATTGCCAAAGCACTATTTAAAAAACTAATTTTATATCCTAGAGGTTCTAATAAATATTTCCAACGGTATGACCTAGATAAATGGCTTAATGCTCCCAATATAACTCCAAATATTACCCAACTATATTCTGCACTAGCAAATGATTCAATTATTGAATTAATATCATTTTCATTAAGAGTTGTAATAGAATAATATATGCACCCAATTCCTATTGATATAGGAATAATTAATTTTAGATATTTTATAAAAAAAGTTTTCAAGTTTTAATTTAATGCAATATTGTCTATTAATCTAACTCCTTGTAATTTAACTGCGATGAATGCTCTATATTGTTTGTCAATTGTTTTTTCCTTAACTGGAAATAAAGATTCTGATTCTGCAATAGTAAAATATTCTAATTCTATTTCAAGTATATTATCAAAAAACTTATCTACATAAGTATAAATTTCTAGCAAACTCATTGAATTACAATTAATTCTAACATAATTAATTGCCTCGAATATCTTGCTTGCAATTTTTCTATTATGCTTGCTTAATTTTGTATTCCTAGAGCTTAAGGCTAAACCATCCTTTTCTCTTATGGTTTGACATCCAATGACATTAACTGGGATATTACTATCACTTACTAATTCCTGAATAATTCTTAACTGTTGAAAGTCTTTTTCTCCAAAATAGGCATTATTGGGTTTAATAATATTAAATAAATAACTAACTATTGTGGCTACTCCATTAAAATGGCCTTTTCTATATCTTCCCTCCATAAATTTATCTAAGTCACAAAAATTAAATTTTTTAACAGATAAATTTTTATCATAAACATCATTAATCTCAGGAGCAAAAATAATAATATCAGTTGAAATGCTATCTAAATAATTACAATCTTTTGTTAAATTTTTAGGATATAAACTCAGATCTTTTTTATCACTAAATTGGGTAGGATTTACAAAAATACTAACAATTGTATAATCATTTTCCTTTATTGATCTTTTAACTAATGAGATATGGCCTTTATGTAACGCTCCCATTGTAGGAACTAAGCCAACTTTAAAATTGTTTTTTTTAATATTATTTAATTTGACTATTAAATCTGATTTTTTCCTAAAGAGTATCATTTTAATAAAAATTTAACACCTTGTAAACTTAATACATTGCAATTAATCTGCATAATTTTTGTAATTTTGCTTCCCTTTAGAGGACAGTTCAAATTTAAGGGATTATGAAAAACAAAAAGATTTTGTATGTATCATCTGAAGTAGTTCCTTACCTTCCAGAAACAGAAATTTCTTCTATGTCATTTGAAATCCCTCGGATGATAAATAAAC
>CAZXST010000101.1:0-1994 GCA_964643205.1 uncultured Flavobacteriaceae bacterium
TAATCTACATCATTATAATCTAATCCTCCATTAATTAAAGGAGTTGGATAAAAAGTCCCACTTTCTAGAAATTGGAAAATTTCTGAGTCAAATTTTTGATTACTATAAATAGCTCCTAGAGTAAAATTTAAATCACTCTTAATATTTAAAATATTCCAATAATCTAATTTTGCATCTAGCTGATTAGATTTTACTTTTCTTTCCTGGGCAAGATTAAAATTTGATTCAGAATCATCAAGACCTAATCCAAAGGCAGTTGACTGATA
This sequence comes from uncultured Flavobacteriaceae bacterium, assembly GCA_964643205.1. Taxonomy (GTDB): domain Bacteria; phylum Bacteroidota; class Bacteroidia; order Flavobacteriales; family Flavobacteriaceae. Next base: position 267 of record CAZXST010000101.1, read on the forward strand.
ATTAAGATTATTCTCTAGAATTGCATTGTAGAATGGATCTTCATTCTTAAGTACATTTTGCGCTTCAAAAGCAAATATATTTTTATCGTCAAGGGTGTAATAATAATTTAAATTCTGACTGATATTGTAAGTCTCAACATCTTCATTTTGGTTAATTGAACCAATTACTGATGATAAATAATGTTGATCTTGATTTTCCTCAGTAATCCGAGAAAGTATTTCATAATCTAATTGATTACTAAGATTAGGCTTGTGTTTTATGCTGAATTTACCAATTGCTAAATTACTCGTTTGAAATGTATTTGTCTGGGTATCCTCATCAGGAATATCAAGACCTTGGTCTATATATTGTGTTGAATTATTTTGTTGAATCTCAATTTCGCTATTTGTTAAAATTAAAAAACCAGAATAGTCAGTTTTTTTATTTGGTGAGTAGCTAGTATTTAAAGCAGCAAACTCAGTATTAATATCTTTAGCTCTGTTATTCTGTAATTGAAGAAATCCTAGATTATTATTACCTAAACTTATATTTGTTCCACTTTTTCCACTAGGCTTACTAAATCCACCTGAAAAATTCCAATAATCTCTTTGGGTAAAAGCTTGCTCACCAATATTATTTAAATCTCCTATTACATTGATACTATATGAAGGACTATAATAAAAAAGTTTTGGTTGAAATAGGTATAAATCTTCAACAGGTGAATCTCCAGCTCCAGCAGTAACCGTCCCAAACCAAAATTTATCTTTTCCTTTTTTAAGCTTAATATTTATAGCTATGTTATCTTGGTTATCTTGTACTGAACTTAATTGTCCTATCTCTGCATAATTTTTTAATATCTCTACTTTATCAACAGCGCTTGATGGAATGTTTTTTGATGCAATTTTAGAATCCCCCTCAAAAAACTCCTTACCCTCCACCATAACCTTATTTACTACCTTGCCCTCAACCTCAATTTCTCCATCATCTGTAATCTCGACCCCTGGAAGATTCTTAAGAACATCCTCTAGTTTTCTTTCTGTTCCCGTCTTAAAAGAATCTGCATCATATACAAGTGTATCTCCTTTTACAACTACAGGCATCTCATAGGTTAGCTCCACAGCATCTAATTCAGTATTTTCATAAAGGACAAAATCTTTTGAGATATCTGATTCTTGTGTTTTAATAAGTTGAGTATAACTAGCCATTCCTATATAGCTAACTTGTAGATTATAACTTGAATTCTTATTTAAAGCAACCCTATATTCTCCATTAGGATCAGAGATAGCAAATGATTCAAGAGCATTTGTATCACTATTAATTAAAATAATATTAGCAAGTTCCAAGGGCTTGTTTAAACTATCTGTTACCTTGCCCTGCATTTTCAATTGTGAAAATAAAAATGAGGAATTCAGAAGTAAAATAAATGCAAGAAATTTTTTCATTATAATAAAATTAATGTTTTCTGCCACTTCTCATTCCTCTTGACTGATACATAGATTTCATTTCTTCCGTTTTTAATTTAACGATTTCATCATATTGAATTCTAGTTACCTTCTCACCTTTAGATGGCATTAATATATTATCTTTCTTTTCAGGGTTTATAACAATTTTTGAGCACAATAGGACTGTTTGATCAGTTGTTAATTCTAAAATAAGCCCTGGTAGTCCCCCAAATTCTCCAGGTCCATGACTAACTGGTATTTGTGGAGTATACCATGCTACTATATCAATAGTCTTTGGAATTTCAA
>CAZXST010000101.1:2094-3375 GCA_964643205.1 uncultured Flavobacteriaceae bacterium
GCCTTTTTCTTAGCTATTGCCTTAAAACAAGTGTAATCTCCTATTTTCTTTTGCTCAGAAGTCATTTCCCATTTTATTTCATCTAAATCGTCACTAATTAAAAACTTCTTACCAAAAAATTCAATCTCTTCTAATGATATTTTCTCTCTTACATTTTTATATCTAGGCCCTGAAGATGATCCAAAACTTCCCCATCCTCTACCTTGACCAGGCGCTGCTAAGCGTTCCTCTTCCTTATATGTGGACTCAACTTTATTGAAAGTTAAAATGAATGTTTTTTCTAACATGTTTTTCATTCTCTCTTTCATTTGATTCTTCTGCTCAGTACTCATTGTAGATCCCCATTGTCCAAGATCAAGAGATGTTTTTGACATGTAATATGCCTTTCCTTGAAAATCTTGAGAATAAAGAAAATTAAAAGTAAATAGCGTCAAAAAAATTAAAATGAAATTTCTCATAAAAATATTTTTCTCAAAGCTAGGTAATACTACTGGACAAATTGTTAAATTCAAGTTAAAATAATCATAATTTTTTTGTACTTTCAAATCTATGAGGATTATATTATTGCTTTATTTTTTGTCTACACATTGCATTTTACATGCGCAAGGAAACATCTCATTATTATTAAAATCTAAAACTGAGTATAACGATTCGATTATAATTGCTAAAAGTTATGATAATTTTTATTTGATTAAAAATTCTATAGTGAAAAAAACCTCAAGGTCAACATTTACATATAATAATATTGACCTAGGTGAATTATATAAAATTGACCTATTTAATCCTCTTCAAATAAAATTATTTTATAAGGATCAAAATTCTATCGTTATTCTAGATAATAAGCTGAGTGAAATTAAAAAAGTCAATTTTAATTATTCAGATCCTTTAATTAATGTAGTAGCCTTTTCATCAGCCAATGAAAATAATATATGGGTATATGATGAAATTTCAATGAGACTTAAAAAATATAATTATTTAAAGGATTCCTTTGATAACATTGATATTCCAATAGAAGGTCAAGTTAAATCATTGAAAGGAAATTATAATTATTGTTGGCTTTTAACAAATAATCATTTATATAAATTTAATTATAGAGGTTCATTAATATATAAAATTCAAATAAGTGAAATGGATTTCTTTAATTTTTATAAAAAAAATTTGATTTTAGTTTCAAATAATAACCTATTTATATTCAATGAATCTGATAGTAGACTAGAAAAAATTAATCACGAAAAATTATTTATAAAAGATTTTTTTGTAATCAATGAAACCTTGTATATT
>CAZXST010000102.1:0-3332 GCA_964643205.1 uncultured Flavobacteriaceae bacterium
ATAATTCTTAAAGCCTCTATTTTTTCTATCATTTCTAATTTTGTTGGAGATAACTTTGTTAATGACATTAAAGACTCTTTTCTATATCCATACACTCCAATATGTTTATAAAAAACTTCTTCCCTTAAAGTTGTTATACTAGAAATAGGTTTTCTTGAGAAATTTATAGCAAAACCATTATTATCAACAGCCACCTTAACATTATTAGGATTATTTATATCTTTCTCATTATTCATTAATCTCATGAGTGATGCATACTTAATTTCGTTTCTATCATCATTTTTAAATATATTAACCAGTTTTTCTAAGCTGGATTGATCTATAAATGGTTCATCTCCTTGAATATTAATAATTACATCCATATCTAACTTACCGCAAGCATCTGCTATTCTATCAGTTCCAGAGTTATAATCTTTTTCTATTAGGATTGAATTTCCACTATTAGAGGTGATCTCTTCATAAATTTCATTATCCTGTGTTACAACAATAACTGATGAAAATAAACCAGAAGATAAAACTGCCTCATAGGTCCTAGTAATTACTGGTTTGCCACAAAGGTCCATCATTAGTTTTCCATTAAACCTTGATGAGTTAAGTCTTGCAGGTATTAAGGCAGTTATTTTCATGAATTCAAAAATAATGAATTATACTCAGATCAATTAAAAACATTATATCAATATTTTTATATAATTGTTTTTTGTTGACAATCATTTTTACAAATAAAAAAAAATTGTAGTTTTGCTGGTAATAAAATCCATAATACAAGTTCATGTTGTTAAAAATCTTCTTATTCTTATCAATTCCAATTACAGTAGGTTTGGTATACTTAGTTAAAGCTAAAATTAATGATAATCAAAAAAAGTTTCTACTTTATGGTCTTTGGGTGTTTATTTTAACTTTCTCATATTTAACATATAGTTCAATATCAGATGTTATTCAATTTGATGAGATAAAAAATTATAGATATCAGTCCGTAATAAAGAATCTAAAAGATATTAGAGATTCCCAATTAGCACATAGAACAATTCATGGTCATTTTGAAAACAATTGGGATAGTCTTGTTAAATTTGTTGAAAAAGACTCATTTACTATTACACAAAGAAGAGATTCGAGTATTATAGATAGGATGCTTACAAAAAGATATGGAGGTGTTAAGACTTACAAAGATATTATTATAGTTGATACATTAGGTTTTGTTTCTGTAAAAGACTCTCTGTTTGGTAAAGATCGAAGATTTGAAAACATGATGTATGTCCCATTTGCAAAAACAAATGAAACTAAATTTGAACTTAAAGCTGGTTTCTTGAATCAAAATGGAATTGATATTCCAGTTTTTGAATCAAAAGTTATGAAAAGGATTATTCTACATGATCAAAACTCTGATTTAATTTTTAAAGAAAACCAAGTGCAATCTGTAGATGGAGTTAATGGTCCATCTCTTAAAATTGGATCTATGGACGAAGTAAATACAAATGGAAACTGGCCAAAAAACTATACAAAAGAAAACTAGAATAGATGAAACTTCTAATATAAAATTGTCCATTCATATTAGTTTGAATGGACTTTCTTTTTGTATAATTGATGTAATTTCCAAAGAAATTTCTTTCCTAAGAACATATTCTTTATCAAAAACGAGTACTCCTAAAGAACTACTAAAGACTTTAATAAAGGGCTTTAAAGAGAATGATGAATTAAGTAATAATTTCTCATCTGTTAAAATTATTCATTACAATAATCTTTCAACTGTAGTTCCAGAACCCCTATTTGACAAGAATAATGCTTTGAGTTACTTAAAGTTTAATTCCAAAATTCTACAAAATGATTATGTTGCTTTTGATAAAATTTTCAATAATGAATCTGTAAATGTGTATATACCATATGTTAATGTTAACAACTATATATTTAAAATGTTTAACACTTTTATTTATAAGCATTACTCATCAATAATTCTTGAAAAAGTTAAATTAAATGAGAAAAACACAACTAATCCATCCTTATACTTAAACATTAACATTAATCATATGGAACTTACATATTTTGTAAAAAACAAATTAGTGTTTTATAATAGATTTGATTTTAGCACTAAGGAAGATTTAATATACTACCTATTATTTACTATTGATCAGTTAAAACTTAATCCTGAAGAAATCCCTGTAGTTATTACTGGAAATATTACTGAAAATGATGATAATTATATGATTATATATAAGTATATTAGGAATGTATCTGTTTTTAATTCTGAAATCGGTAAGGAGAATAAGTTTTACAATAGCCTAAAGTCTGATATTACACTACTTAACAGCTTCTAAATGCGAATTATATCGGGAGACTATAAAGGTCAAAAAATAATTTTTCCTAAAAATTTACCAGTACGTCCTACGACGGATATGGCAAAGGAAAGCATTTTTAATATCCTTAACAATAGATACAGCTTCAATGAAATCTCTATCCTTGATTTATTTTCTGGATCAGGCAATATTAGTTATGAATTCTACTCTAGAGGTGTTAAAGATGTTTTAGCTGTGGATAATAACCTGAAATGCATAAATTTTATTATAAAAGAATCTAGGAGATTAAAAATGGATATATCTATAATAAAGGCTGACGTGTTTAAATTTTTTAAAAACAAAGTTAAAGTAGATATAATTTTTGCTGATCCTCCATACTCTATGGATATAGAAAAAATGGAGCAAATTATTGAATTAACTCTTAAAAATAATTTTTTAAATGAAAATGGAACTCTTATACTAGAACATTATAAGAAGACTAATTTCTTAGAACATAAAAATCTAGTAGAGACAAGAACATATGGGGATAGTTCATTTAGTTTTTTTAGAAAATAAAAAAGCGAGTATTATAAATACTCGCTTTTCTTAAATAAGTAGGTCTATAAGCCGAATTCTGTACTTTTTCAAGTCCTTGTCATTTATCTTGATAAATTGTTGCCAATTTATTCTAGCTGCCTACCCTCCAACATTGAGCGTGCTACTCTTATAGCTGGTTTACATGGCATTGCACCTCATAGAGTTTACCTGATTTCACTACAGCACTACCTGTACATACTTTCTGTTGCACTATTCCTGATTTTACAATCGGTGGCAATTAACCACTATGATGCACTATGGTGTTCGGACTTTCCTCTATATAAATATAGCGACAAGGCGACCAACTCACGTTGCAAAAATACTGAATTTCTTTAAAACATAACATTTTTATAATTATTAGAAATAAATATCTAATTAAATAGCAATATTTTGTAAATTTATTTACATGAGTGATTATCTGATTTCTGCAAGAAAATATCGACCAAAATCCTTTAAAGAAGTTATTGG
>CAZXST010000103.1:0-2134 GCA_964643205.1 uncultured Flavobacteriaceae bacterium
TTGATAATCAATTTCTAATGCTTTGTTCTGCAATATTGTTGTTGCTTGTTAGCGCATATGGATTTTATGGATGGACAATGCAATTAGGAACAAACCAAGGCTATATGCCTGTTCAGCCAATACACTTTTCACATAAAATACATGCTGGTGACAATCAAATTGATTGTAATTATTGTCATTCTTCTGCAAGAGTTAGTAAGCATTCTGGAATACCATCTTTAAATGTTTGTATGAACTGTCATAAGACTATATATGAATATAGCGGAGAAACAACTGAAGAATATTCAAAAACATTTTATGACGATGAAATACAAAAACTCTATAAGGCTGTAGGCTGGGATGATGATGCACAGGAATATACAGGAGCTACATATCCAGTAAAATGGGTAAGAATACATAATCTTCCTGATTTTGCGTATTTTAATCATTCACAACACGTATCTGTGGCAGGAATTGAATGCCAGACTTGTCATGGTCCAGTTGAAGAGATGGAAATTATGTATCAGCAATCTCCATTAACAATGGGTTGGTGTATAAATTGTCATAGGGAGACTAATGTAAAGGTAAAAGACAATGAGTACTATGCTAAGATTCATGAAGAATTATCAAAAAAATATGGAGTTGAGAAGTTGACTGTTGCCCAAATGGGAGGATTAGAATGTGGTAAATGTCATTATTAATATATAGATTATAATATGTCTAATAAGAAAAAATACTGGAAAAATTTATCAGAATTAAGTTCTGAAAAAGTTCCTGGCATTAATGATATTAAACAGAGAGAATTTGTTGAAGAAATCCCTGTTGATGAATTTTTAGGAGACAAAGAAAATTTATCAAATAGTTCAACATCAAGAAGGGATTTTTTAAAGTACTTAGGATTTAGTACTGCAGCAGCAACACTTGCAGCTTGTGAAGGCCCTGTTGTTAAATCAATTCCATATGTTGTACAGCCAAAGGAAATAGTTCCAGGTCTTGCTAATTATTATGCAACGACAATTTCAAATGGATACGACTTTGCAAATATATTAGTAAAAAATAGAGAAGGAAGACCTATAAAAATTGAACACAACAAATTAGCACCATCGTCATCTGCTACAAATGCAAGAGTGCATGCATCAATACTAGATTTATATGATAGTGCTAGATTAGCTCAACCGATGAAAAACGGGCTTCCAACTTCATGGGCTGAATTTGATTTTGAAACTAAAAGAAAATTAAAAGAGATTAGCGATTCATCAAAACCAATTGTATTATTAACTCAAACATTTGCAAGTCCATCCACAAGCAAATTAATTGATGATTTTAAAAAGCAATACAGCAATGTTATTCATGTCATATATGATGCTATTTCTGAATCTGCAGCTTTAGATGCATTTGAAAAAAGGTATGGTCAAAGAGGGCTAGCTAATTATGATTTTTCAAATGCTGATCTAATTGTCTCTATTGGAGCAGATTTTATTGGTGATTGGCAAGGAGGAGGATTTGAATCTGGATATACAACAAAGAGAATTCCTAAAAATGGAAAAATGTCAAGACATATTCAGTTTGAATCAAATATGACATTAAGCGGAGCTAATTCGGACACAAGAATTTCTGTAAAACCTTCGGAACAAAAGTTAATCTTACTATCTATATATTCTAAGTTATTTTCAATTAATAATAATATTAATCTTTCAGAAAAATTGCAAAAAACAGTAGATTCTACTGTTAGTGAAATACTAAATAGTAAAAGTAAGGCTGTATTAATTTCGGGAATTAATGATGTTAATTATCAGTCCTTAGTTCTTCAAATAAATGAAAAAATAAAAAGTAAAGCATTTAATCCAAATGAAATAATAAAATCTCGTATGGGTGATGCTAGCAAAGTCAAAGAATTGGTTCAGCAAATGAACAATGGAGGAGTTGGCGCATTGATTATGACTGGAGTAAACCCAGCGTATTCGTTACCTAATTCTCAGGAATTTATTGAAGGATTAGAGAAGGTAGATCTTTCTATTTTGTTTACAATGAAAAATGACGAGACGGCATCACATGTAGATTATGTAGCTACATCTTCCCATTACTTAGAATCATGGGGTGATGCTGAAATTAAAAAAGGAGAATATTCATTAATTCAGCCTGTTATAAATAAATT
>CAZXST010000103.1:2234-3312 GCA_964643205.1 uncultured Flavobacteriaceae bacterium
CCGGATCCTTTAACAAGAGCAACTTGGGATAATTATTTGACAATCTCAGAATTTGATGCAAAAAAGCTTGACTTATATTTAGAACCTAGTACTTTCTTCAAAGAATCTAGCCATGATGCAAATGGCGGATTAAATGGAAAATATGCTATTATAAGTTTGCATGGAAATTCAATTAAGGTCCCTGTAATTATTCAGCCAGGTCAAGCTAGAGGAACTGTAGGCTTGTCATTTGGTTATGGAAGATCTAGTGGAGTTAAGGATGAAATGAAAACTGGGGTCAATGCATACAAATTGTACGAAAATTTTAATGCTATTCAATTGGTATCAATTCAAGCCACTGAAGGGAAACATGAGTTTGCCTGTATTCAATTGCATAATACTTTAATGGGTAGAGGTGAGATAGTTAAGGAGACTAGTCTAGAGGTATTTAACACTAAGGATAAAAAATATTGGAATGCAGAAGCGGTAGTTTCTTTAAATCATATTGAGACGCCTGTTTCTTCTCCAAAGGTTGATTTGTGGGACGAGTTTGATAGATCTATTGGTCATCATTTTAACTTATCTATTGATCTTAATGCTTGTACTGGATGTGGAGCATGTGTAATTGCGTGTAATGCAGAAAATAATGTACCAGTAGTTGGGAAAAGAGAAATTAGGAGAAGTAGAGATATGCATTGGCTAAGAATTGATAGATACTATTCTTCTGAGGATACTTTTCATCAGGACGATAAAAAGAAAGATGATATAAGTGGTCTAGAAAGTTCTCTTAATTCATTTGGAGAATTAGAAAGTCCATCTGAAAATCCTCAAGTTGCGTTTCAGCCAATAATGTGTCAACATTGTAATCATGCTCCATGTGAAACTGTATGTCCAGTTGCGGCAACAAGTCATGGAAGACAAGGTCAAAATCATATGGCGTATAATAGATGTGTAGGTACAAGGTATTGCGCAAATAACTGTCCATACAAGGTTAGAAGATTTAATTGGTTTTTATATAATCAGAATGATGAGTTTGATTATCACATGAATGATGATCTTGGAAGAATGGTATTAAACCCAGATGTTACAGTAAGATCTA
>CAZXST010000104.1:0-3309 GCA_964643205.1 uncultured Flavobacteriaceae bacterium
TCAAGATCATATCTTCAAGCTGATGGTGCTGTAAAAAAAATATCAGCCTATATAACTCGAAAAGTGGGAGATAAATTGACGACATTATTCAAAAAAAATAGAGAAGAATATGAAAAAAAATGGAATGATATAAAGATTGTCATTGAATACGGAATGTTAAGTGAAGAAAAGTTCTTTGAAAAATCTGAAAAATTTGCTCTATATCCTTCTGTTGATGAAAAATATTATACATATGAAGAATTATTCAACAAGATAAAAGCAAAACAGACTGACAAAGATGAAAAATTAGTTATTTTATATGCTTCAGATAAAGAAGCTCAACACAGCTATATCGAAAATGCAAAAGCTAAAGGATATGAAGTTCTTCTGCTAGATTCACCAATTATTGGTCACCTTATTCAAAAGCTTGAAACTTCTAAAGAAAAAATTTCATTTGCAAGAGTTGATTCTGATCATATTGATAATCTGATAAAAAAAGATGATTCTAAAGTTTCAAAACTAAGTGATGATCAGAAAACCAATCTTGAGAACATGTTGAAAGATGTTATTCCTAGTGAAAAATATACAATAAAATTAGAATCATTGGATAGCAAAGAGCATCCATTTATTATAACAACTCCTGAATTTATGAGAAGAATGAAAGAAATGCAGCAAACTGGGGGTGGAGGAATGTTCGGAGCTGGTAATATGCCTGACATATATAATTTAGTGGTAAACACCAATTCTGATTTAGTTAGTGAAATCTTAAAAACTAAAACTAAAAAGAAACAAGAAAGACTAATAAATCAAAGTTTAGATCTAGCTAGATTATCTCATGGACTACTTAAAGGTGAAGAATTAACCAATTTTATTAAAAGAAGCTTTGACATAATCAAGTAATTTATATTATTATCAATAAAAATAGCCCTATAATCAGGGCTTTTTTTTTATACAAATTACATCAGTATTATTATTATCTTTATCCTCCAAGAATTTAGCAGGATAGAATGAAAGGATTTAAAGGATATTTAAAGGCACTCCTATTTATATTGGTTTGCTTTCTTTTTCAAAACATAAATGCTCAGTTTAGCAAAACTCATTATATACCTCCAATTGCAACTACTGGTTCAGGACCAGCTGCACCTCAAACACAACATCTTTATATATCCACTCCAAATGAAATTCCTTTTGATGTTACAATAAATCCAATTGGTGGTACAGCTATAACTGTACAAGTTTCAAATGCAAATCCCTACGAATATTATATAGGTGCTGGAGTAGATACAAATTTTATTGCTCAAACAAATCTTTCTGGTCAAAACCTTACAAATAAAGGGTTTATCATTGAAGCTGAAGATTTAGTTTACGTATCTGTCAGATTATTTACAAGTTCACAGCTTTATCAAGCAGGTGGTGTTGTAAGTAAGGGGTTAGCAGCTCTAGGGGAAGAGTTTAGAGTAGGTACATTTAGGAATCTAGGAAATCTAACAGGAAGCCAATCTCAATATTTAAATTTTGTAAGTGTGTTGGCAAGTCAAGATAACACCACAGTTAACTTTTCAAATTTTGGAAATGGTGTGACCATAATTAATGATGCAGAAACAAGTAATATTCTATTAAATACTGGTGAAAGTTATGTTATTGCAGCTTCACCTTCTTCAAATCCAGATAATGCAGAAGGTTTTATTGGAGTTCTAGTTGAGTCAGATAAACCAATTGCAGTAAACAGTGGATCTATTACAGGAAGTAATGCTAATTTAGATGATGGCGATTATGGCCAAGATGTTGGAATTGATCAGGTAGCTCCTGTTGAGAGAATTGGTTCAGAATATATTTTTGTTAGAGGAGTTGGGCCAGATGAAATAGAGAGACCTTTAATTGTAGCTCATGAAGATAATACTGAGGTATACGTAAATAACTCATTATATGCTACTCTAAATGGAGGAGATTTTGTTTCGATTGATGCAGGGTATTATGGTGTTTCCTATCCAGCTGATGGAAATCAAGGCCCTCCTGTAGGACAATCGAGTAATATGTATGTTAACACATCTAATCCTGTTTTTGCTTTTCAGGTAATTGGAGGTGCAAGGCCTGGAGGCGGTGGAGGGTTTAGTGGAATTCCTAATCAAGGACTCTTTTTTGTTCCACCAATAAACTGTCAAACTCCAAAAATAGTTGATAATATACCTTTCATAAATCAAATTGGTACGTCATCATTTTCTGGAGTTGTTACCTTAGTTACTGAAGCAGGATCAAGTGTATTAATCAATGATTTAGATATTTCAAATTATAATACTACAGCTCAGTCAGTAATTTGGAATAGTGATTTTGTGAGTTATACAATTGAGGGACTAACAGGAAATGTCTCAATAGAATCTACATCTCAAGTATATGTAGCTTCGTTTGGCGCTTATACTTATGCTACATTTGGTGGATATTACTCTGGTTTTGCTTTTAAACCAGAAATATTATTACAATCTATAAGTGTTGAAGATTATTCATGTATACCAAACCTGACCTTAAGTCTAAATAGTATCTCTACTTATGATCAATATCAGTGGTATTACAATGGAGATGCAATAGCTGGAGCTAACAGTATTAATTATACTCCTAGTGATCCCGGTTATTATCAACTTTCAGGATCTATTGAAAATTGCCCTGGGGCAATACTTTCAGAAAATATTCCTGTTAGTGCATGTCCTAATGATTTTGATAATGATGGAGTAAATGATAATATTGATATTGATAATGACAATGATGGTATTCTAGATTGTTTTGAATCTTTAGGTGATAAGCTAATAGATTTAACTGGCGATACTGGTGGTAGCATAGAAAATCTATATAATTACACATTTGGTCTTGAAAGTTCAGATGTTGTATCTGCAAATTGGATAGGAGATAATATAGGGAATTGGGAAACTTTTTCTCCAACGCCATATCTTGATAGTGATAATATTGAGCAAGATGGATATATATCCAGTTCAATAACATTTGATACTGAAATTAGTTTAGAAATCAGCTATAGCTGTATTACTGATCTAAATACTGGCTTGCCAATAGATTGCAGTACTATGGATAATGAAGAATGGTTTAGCCTAAAAGTTCCTTACGAAAAAACTATAACTCTTCTTGACCCAGATGATCAAATATTAATTGACACTAATTTTGATGGAATATTTGAAAGTGGAATAACCAATTTTTCAAATTTTGAAATTCGTTTTAAAATAAATGGAACAAGTCTTAACAGTGCTGATTCTACATTTAAATTCCATACACATTTAACTGACTTTTTTGAAATGGTTCATTTTAATTCATCTGATGCAGTTAATA
>CAZXST010000105.1:0-3302 GCA_964643205.1 uncultured Flavobacteriaceae bacterium
TATCCTGATCTCTTTTAACTACGACAGTTGTAGAGTCTCCAGGGTTAAATTTAGACAATGCTTTCATATAGCCCATCATATCTTCAACTGAATACTCTCCTAGTTTTATTACTATATCGCCTTTAATCAATCCACCTTTATATCCTGGTCTATCTTGAGTAACTGCATCTATTCTCATTCCACCCTTATTAAACATATAGTCTGGCATAACCCCTAATGATACTTTAAAGCTAGGAACTTCTTCTGTTTCATTCTTTGTCTTTTTAAAAATAAGTTTCCCATTATCATTTAGATCAGAAATAATTGAGTATATATAATCAGAGATTCCCTTAATACCTTCAAAATTTACTTTATCAGCATCATCACTTGGTTTGTGATAATCAGAATGTTGTCCTGTAAAAAAATGTAAAACAGGAATATCGTTTATATAGAATGACGTATGATCAGAAGGCCCTACTCCTGATTCATTTTCAATTAGATTAAAAGATTCATTATTAGAATTAATAGTTTGCTTGAAAATAGGCGAGGTGCCTACGCCATATATAGCAAGAGATTTATCTTCCTTTAATCTACCAACCATATCTAGATTTATCATATAATTTATAGAGGAAAGATCAATTGTAGGATTTTTTACAAAATAATTTGATCCAAGCAATCCCATTTCTTCTCCAGAAAAAGCTATAAACAAATAATTATTATTGCTATTATTAGACTTAAGCTGACTGGCTAAGTCTAGCATTAATGCGGTTCCGCTTGCATTATCATCAGCTCCATTGTGTATTTCACTGCCAACATACAATGAGCCTTCACCGCCATACCCAAGATGATCATAATGAGCACCAATAACTACTGTATGTTCTACATTATTATTAATGTAGCCAATTACATTTTTTGAAAACACCATGCTATCACTCTCTGTTTCATCAAATGAGACTTGATCATGAGGATTAGTGGGTTTGTTAAAACTAAATTCTTGAAAATATTTATTAGTGCCTTTAGCTTTTATTTTTAAGCTTTTAAATCTATCAGCTATATAATCTGCAGCAATTTGTTCTCCTTTAGAACCTGTTTTTCTTCCTTCTAATTTATCATTAGATAAATAGTTTACATCATCATTAATTCTGTTTTCGTATGTAATATTTTGCTGGCATGAAATAATTGATAATAAAAGAATAAATTTTGCTAGAAATTTCATTTTAATGTATTTAATTTGCACAAAAATATAAAACCCTTTATTTATGAAAAAACTATTTTCAGTTTTATTTTTAGTATTAATTTTCTCATGTTTAAATACCACTGAATCCAATAAGGAAAAATCAAATGAAAATAATTTGATATACGATGATGAATCAAATTTTTTATCTATTAGACAAGTTACTTATGGTGGAGATAATGCCGAGGCTTATTGGAGTTTTGATGACAAGAAATTAGTTTTTCAATCAAATTATAATAAGTGGGGATTAGAATGTGATCAAATGTTTCTAATGGACAGTAATGATACTTTTGAATCTGAAGCTCCTGCAATGGTTAGTACTGGCTATGGAAGAACAACATGTGCGTATTTTATGCCTGACAATAAACATATACTTTATGGATCAACTCATTTGAAGGATAATAAATGCCCTGAAGTTCCATTGAGAAGAGAAGGAAAATATGTGTGGCCTATTTACGATTCTTTTGACATCTTTATTTCAGACTTAGAAGGAAACATAGTTAATCAATTAACATCAGAAAAAGGATATGATGCTGAGGCTACTATTTCACCAAAAGGAGATAAAATAGTATTTACTTCAACTAGAAGCGGAGATCTTGAATTATACACAATGAATTTAGATGGATCTGATGTTAAGCAAATTACAGATGTTTTGGGATATGACGGTGGCGCTTTTTTCTCACCGGATGGATCTAAAATTATATTTCGTGCTTCTAGACCTAAAACTAAAGAGGAAATTGATGAATATAAATCTCTATTTTCAGAAGGTCTAGTGCAGCCTACAAACATGGAACTGTTTATTTGTAATTCTGATGGCAGTGATTTGAGACAATTAACATTTTTAGGAAATGCTAATTGGAGTCCATTTTTTCATCCCTCAGGTAAAAAAATAATTTTTTCTTCAAACTATGAGGCTGAAGGAGGCTTTCCGTTTAATTTATATATGATTGATATTGATGGAAAAAATTTAAAGAGAATCACTCATAGTGATACTTTTGATGCTTTTCCTGTTTTCTCAAATGATGGTAAAAAATTGGCTTTTTCTTCCAATAGAAATAATGGAGGAACTAGAGATACAAATTTATTTATTGCCGAGTGGATTGACTAGTTTTAGTTTATCATATTTTTTGTAGTAACGGTTCTAAATCCTAGGTGTTCAAGGGAAGTATCTGGAGTTGAGCTCATTTTTGCAGATATTCTATAACTAATACAATATTCAATATTACAAAGAAAAGATCCGCCTTTTATAACTTTTTCTTGTGCATAAATATTATTAGGATTAAAAGCATGTGTAGCTCCTTTGGGATTATGGCATGCAGCGGTATCTTCTAAAAGATCTTTATAGTAATTAACATTGTACCAGTCTGAGGTCCATTCCCAAACATTTCCAGCCATTCCATATAGACCAAAATCATTTGCTGGAAAAGATTTAACAGGCGCTAGGTTTTCATAGCCATCGATTTTAGAATTTTTAAATGGAAATAGACCTTCCCAAGTATTTGCTTTATATCTTAGAGAGTCATGGCTGTTTCCCCAATAATAAATTGCATCATCTTTGTTTGCTCTTGCAGCATACTCCCATTCAGCCTCTGTTGGAAGTCTTTTTTTAGCCCATTTACAATAGGCTAAAGCATCTTCATATGATATATGTACAACAGGGTAGTTGTCTTTAGCAGTAATATCATTATCACCTCTAGGTTTTTTCCAATTAGCTCCAATTTTCCATTGCCACCACTGTGAAAAATCACGAAAATCTGTTATAGGCTCTTTAGTCTTAGTGAAAATTAATGAGCCTGCTTTTAGAATCGAATCGTGAGGTTTTTCTGTTCCTGGAGGTAATTGTATTTTTAAATCTTCCCAATTAACATCCCTCTCAGCTGTGGTAATATAGCCAGTTTCTTTTACAAAATTTTTAAACTCTTTATTTGTTACAGGAGATATATCCATATAGAAACCATCTAGATGAACTAGGTGTCTAGGTTTTTCGTGAGAAAGCGCTAGCGTGTCATTATCTAAAGCTCCTTGATAAAAGGATCCACCTGGAATCCAGACCATTCCTTCTATTTCTTTATTTGTTTTTTCAGAACAG
>CAZXST010000106.1:0-3285 GCA_964643205.1 uncultured Flavobacteriaceae bacterium
CTTCTTTGAGCTCATTCATCGTTTCAATAACTTCTTCTTTGAATTCTCCAAGTCCTAGCATTATACCTGATTTTGTACGTCTTTGGCCAGCATCCTTTAAATATTTTAAAACTTCTAAACTTCTATCATACTTAGCTTGAATCCTTACTTGTTTTGTTAACCTTCTTACGGTTTCAATATTGTGTGAAATAACCTCAGGTTTTATATTTATTAGTCTATCAATATGTTCGTGTATTCCTTGAAAATCAGGGATTAATGCCTCAATTGTAATTTCAGGATTATATTCTCTAACTTTTTCAATAGTTTTAACCCACAATTTACTTCCCATATCATCTTTTAAATCATCTCTATCTACACTAGTTAAAACCGCATGTTTAATCTCCATTATTTGAATTGATTTAGCGACTTTTTCAGGTTCTCCCCAGTCTACAGGACCTGGTCTTCCTGTTTTAACTCCACAAAATTTACATGAACGAGTACAGATATTTCCCAATATCATAAATGTAGCAGTTCCCTCACCCCAACATTCCCCCATGTTTGGACAACTTCCTGAAGTACAAATTGTATGCAAATTATATTTATCAACTAAATTTCTTAATTGGGTATATTTATCTCCTATAGGTAATTTAACTCTAAGCCATTTTGGCTTAGGCTGATGTTTGACTTTTTTATTTGAAAGATCTACTTTATGCCAAGTTGAATTTTCTTTTATTTCAGTTGAATTTCCGGGTATTTTATTTTGCTCTATCATCAGCAATGTAAAGATATAAACTATAAATTGAAATTATATCCCTTTTACTAAAAACCATATACTAAATCCTATAAGAAATGCAATTCCAAGTATACTTAGTATGTGCAATTTTGTTGAAGGCCTATATTCTTTAGGCGTATGTTCGCTACTGATTAAAATATAATTAATTATAGCATAAAAAGGAGCTGTTAGAAATGATAGGATAGTAGCAATTTTAACAAGTAGTCCCATTTTTGATGAGAATAAAAAGAATATAAAAATAGTTCCAACAGATAAAACCACCAACCAAAACAGGTACCCATGCTTAAAATCTCTATTAATTAAGAGTTTTATTGTTCTACTCATAGATCTTGGTGAAGCGTCTAAAGTAGTAATGCTAGTACTTAGCATAGTGGTAAATGCAGCTATTCCGATAATATAATAAGACCATTCACCAAGACTTGAAGTGTACATCTCAATTAGTTGGTTAGAAAAAAGACTTGCAGATGAGCTAAAGGACGTATCACCACCAAACATTACTAGATATCCTAAAGACATAAATGCAATACCTAATATCACTGTGCCAATATAACCAACATTAAAATCAAATAGTGAAGATTTATAAGTGAAATTTTTATTAGTTTTTTGCTTTTCTAGGGACCACAAGGAATGCCAAACAGAAACATCTAATGGAGCTGGCATCCATCCCATAAATGCTATAAGAAAAGCTATTTCTGCAGTAATTTCTGGCAGGAACTGAGATAAAATTATTTCATTAGTATTATTATTGAATGCCATTACAGTAGCCAAGATTGTACTTATAGCTAAAAGAATTATTACATATTTAATTAATCTGTCAAGGAGTTTATATTTGCCAAAAAATAAAACTACTGAACAAATTACAATAATGATTATTGTCCATATCTCTGTACTAAAAATTCCATTAGTAAGGGATGTAGCCAATCCTGCTGTAACAATTGTAACAGCAGTTTGTATTGTAAACATTGTAGCTAGAGTAATTATAGCATATGCAATTAATATGCCTTTTCCCAACTTATAGTATCCATCTAGAAGACTTTCTCCCGTTGCAGTAGCATATCTAGGACCATATTGAAAAAATGGATATTTAAATATATTTACAAGGATTAATGCCCAAAGCAATCCCATGCCAAAATCTGCTCCTGCTCTTGTTGATTGTACTAGATGAGAAACTCCTATAGCTGCTCCTGCAAACAATAAACCTGGTCCTAATTTTTTTAGAAGTTTATTAATTTTTGACATCACAATCTTTGAATTGATCTGGAGTTTTCCCACAAAACCCACATGGTTCATTTGATTTATCTAATAATGGGTTCTGACTTGCGCAAGTTCCGGAAAATTCTCCATCTTTTTTTGCCCATATTTTAATACTAATTCCAAGAATACAGAATCCAAGAATAATTATAGTAATTAAGGCTAGTTCCATATAACAAAGATAGATTTTTTATATAATACTAACTTCAGCTTCTAGCTCAATATCAAAAATTAATTTAACAGCTTTTTGTATGCTATTTGATAAATTTAATATATCACTTCCTTTAGCGGATTTATAATTAACTAAAACTAATGCCTGATCTTTATGAACTCCATAATCTCCAAAAGTCTTTCCTTTAAAACCAGCTTTTTCGATTAGCCATGCTGCAGGTATTTTATATTTATTTTTATCAAATTTATAGAATGGCATATTGTCAAAATTAGATTTGAGTTCTTCAATTTTATCTATGGAAACAATTGGGTTTTTAAAAAAACTACCACTATTTCCTATTTTATCAGGATCTGGTAATTTCTGATTTCTAATTTTAATTACTGCACTAGAAATATCTTGTATAGTTGGGATTTTTATATTTGATTCATCGAGCTTTTCCTGAATTCCTTTATAATTTATATTTAAATTATGCTCTTTATTAGTTAGCTTTAATTTAATACTTATTACGATGTAATTAGTATTTTTTTTAAAGATTGAGTCTCTATATTCGAATTGACAATCTTTGTTATTAAATGTTTTTATCTTCCCGGTTTCTCTATTTATTGCATCACATGAAATAAGCACATCCTTTAATTCTGTTCCATAGGCTCCAATATTTTGAATAGGTGCCGCACCAACACTACCAGGAATTAAAGATAAATTTTCTATGCCTCCAAGATCTCTTTTCAAACACCATTGAACAAGTGAATGCCAATTTTCACCAGCGAATGCTACTATTTCTGTAATATTATTTTTTTTACTTTTTTCATAAATTCCCTTAATATTTATGTGAATTACTAGTCCTTTAATATTTTTAGTTATTAATATATTACTACCTCCGCTTAGGATATATTTGCTTGGATATTCTTTCAATTTAAGAACTTCAACTAATTCATCTACACTATTTACAGAAACAAAATTTTCTGCAAGAGCATTAATTTTAAAACTATTGTATTTCTTAAGAGAAAAATTAGTTAGAATTTCCATTAATTATGATATTTAATTAATGCTTCTTTTAAAATATTTATAGCTGATGTTAAGTCTTTTTCAT
>CAZXST010000107.1:0-3253 GCA_964643205.1 uncultured Flavobacteriaceae bacterium
TCTAATGAAAAATGGGAAGTTAATAGTAATTGCTGCTCCTTCTGGATCTGGGAAAACATCGATTGTTAAGAGCTTGATTTCTGATGAATCTCTAAATCTAGGTTTTTCTGTGTCAGCCACCTCCAGAGAAAAAAGGGAAAATGAAATTAATGGAAAAGATTATTATTTTTTGACAAAAGATCAATTTGAAAAAAAAATTAATTTAAATGAATTTATTGAATGGGAAGAAGTATACGATGACACTTTTTATGGAACATTAAAATCGGAAATAAATGACTTAAATAGTTTAGGTAAAAATTTGATTTTTGATATTGATGCAATTGGGGGGCTATCAATAAAGAAAGAATTTCCCGAAAGAACAATAGCTATTTTTATTTGTCCACCAAGTTTAAAAGAGTTGGAAAATAGACTAAGGCAAAGAGGAACTGATTCAGAAGAAAAAATAAAAATAAGACTTTCTAAAGCATCAAAGGAGATGTCCATGTCAGTCTTATATGATTATGTTATAGAAAACCATAATCTTGAAGAAACTGTAGCTAAAGTAAAAATACTAATTAATAATTTTCTTTAATAATACTAATGAATATTGGACTTTACTTTGGGACATTTGATCCAATACATTTTGGTCATATTAATATTGCTAATTTTCTTATCGATAATAACTTAATAGAAAAAGTTTGGTTTGTTGTCACGCCTGAAAATCCAGAAAAATCATCAAATAGTTTAACTAATTTTATACATAGATATGAAATGGTTAAAATTCAAGTAAAGGATAATAATAATTTGCTAGCAAGTGATATAGAATTAAACTTAAAAAGGCCTAACTATACTATAGATTCCTTAAGATATATTTCCAAGGCTTATCCCGATAATAGTTTTAGTTTAATAATAGGTGAAGATAATTTTGTCAATTTTAAAAAGTGGAAAGCATATAAAGAAATAATGAATTATTATAAGATATATGTTTACCCTAGAAAAACTAGATTAAAAACAGACATGAAGTTAGTTATGAGTAATAATATAGAAATGATAAAGGCTCCATTAATTGATCTAACTTCAACTAATATAAGAAATAACATAAATCAGAAAGATTTTTCTAAAGAATATATTTCTGATAGTATATATAAATACATTACTACTAATAATCTATATAAATCAAACAACTTGTGACAAAAAAAAGTTTTAAATATGGTATAATTGGCAGTGGTAGTTGGGCTACTGCTATAGTTAAAATTCTATCTGAAAATCTTGAAGAAATTAATTGGTACGTAAGAAATAAAAATAATGTTGATTATATCTATAAAAATCATCATAACCCAAACTATTTAAGTTCAGTGGAGCTAGATATTAAAAAAATACATGCTACTAATGATATAAATGAAGTTTGCAATAATTCTGATGTATTAATTATAGCTGTCCCTTCGGAATTTACAAAAAATGTCCTTAATGAAATCTCCATTAATATTTCAGAAAAAATTGTTGTTTCCGCTATAAAAGGTATAATTCCTGAAACAAATTTACTAGTTGGAGAGCATCTTGAGAAAAATTTTCAAATAAAAGAAAGTAATTTTTTGGTTCTCGGTGGGCCATGTCACGCAGAAGAAGTAGCCCTTGAAAAACTATCCTACCTAACAATAGCTTCCTCAAATAAAATATTGGCAAAAAAAATATCTTCTAAATTTATATCTTCATATATCAATGTTCAAACAAGTGATGATGTTATAGGAATAGAATATTCTAGTATGCTAAAAAACATCTATGCAATAGCTGCTGGCATTGCACATGGTCTTGGATATGGTGATAATTTTCAAAGTGTATTAATGAGTAGTTCTATAAAAGAAATGAATAGGTTTATAGAAAAAAGATACATGTTGAAAAGAGATATTAATGACTCGGTATATTTAGGAGATTTATTAGTTACAGGATATTCACTTTTTTCAAGAAACAGATTATTTGGGAATATGATAGGTAAAGGATATTCTGTAAAATATGCCAAAATGGAAATGAGTATGATTGCAGAAGGATATGTTGCTACTAAAAAAGCTTATAAGTTAAATTCTGAATCAAACAAAAAGGCTAATATACCAATTATTGAATCGGTATATAACATACTTTATTTAAGAAGAAGTCCAAAGAAAACCTTTAAAAGTCTATGTGAAAAAATAAATTAGAAGGATGACTTAAATTGTCTAATAAACCTAATGTCATTTTCACTAAGCAATCTAATATCATCTATTTGATGCAACAAAAGAGCAATTCTGTCAATACCCAGTCCAAACGCATATCCAGAATATTCCTTGGGATCAATTCCACAGTTCTCTAATACGTTTGGATCAACCATTCCACATCCCATAATTTCTAACCATCCAGTCCCTTTTGTCATCTTATAATCTACTTCATTTTCTAACCCCCAATAAACATCTACTTCAGCGCTTGGTTCAGTAAAAGGAAAGTATGAGGGTCTAAGTCTGATTTTTGACTTTCCAAATAGCATTGTTGTGAAATATTCTAATGTCTGTTTTAAATCTGCAAAACTTATATCCTTATCAATACAAAGTCCTTCAATCTGATGAAAAAAACAATGAGATCTTGCAGATATTGCCTCATTTCTATAAACTCTCCCTGGGGAAATTGTTCTTATTGGGGGTTTATTATTTTCCATATATCTTACCTGAACTGAACTGGTGTGAGTCCTTAACAATATGTCAGGATTTTTTTCAATAAAAAATGTATCCTGCATATCTCTTGCGGGATGATGTTCCGGTAAATTTAGAGCAGTAAAATTATGCCAGTCATCTTCAATTTCTGGTCCTTCACTTATAGTAAAGCCAATCTTCGCAAAAATATCAATTATCTTGTTTTTAACTAAAGAAATAGGATGTCTAGACCCAATCTCAATTGGATCTCCTGGTCTAGTTATATCATTAATGTGTAGAGAATCGTTTGATTTTGTTGAAAGTCCTAAAATTAAATCATCTACTTTCTGATGAGCAACATTTTTTAACTTATTTAGAATTTTACCTATTTTCTTTTTTTGGTTATTATCAACATTTTTAAAATCAAGAAAAAATTTATTTATTATTCCTTTCTTGCCTAAGTATTTAATTCTAAATGATTCAATATCATCTTTAGAATTCGATTCAAAAGAAGAAATTTCATTAATAGCAGATTTTATTTTATCAATCATGAGTTTATATGAATAAATCAAATTTAATAAAACTTAGTTAATATAATTGATTTTTAAAAAATAGTT
>CAZXST010000108.1:0-3207 GCA_964643205.1 uncultured Flavobacteriaceae bacterium
CCTTCTCCTCTAAAACGTTCAGGAGCTTCTGCTATCTGGCTTATAGAAAAGTTATAATAAAATAAATTGATTAGAGTAAGTAATAATATCTTTTTCATTTTGTTAAATAGTTTATTAGTTTAATTATTCTCCAGGAACATTTATGTTACTTCCTAGAAATAGCGCATTTAAGAACAATTTGTTGGTTCCATACCAAGATCCTCTAAAATTTGGATTATCAGCAAATAAAACAACTCTACCGCTTCCAATTTTTGAAACTATTAATGATGCAGATGACTTTAGATATTTTTCCATATTTTTCTTGGAAATATATCCATCAATATGTGGATCATCAGTGTAAACAGCAACATTAGAATAAGGATTCTTTGAAGGTTTTATAAAAACATTGTTGTTTTTATAAACGGGAATTTGATCATCTCTATATCCAAATGCTAGGGGATGAGTCCTGTCCAGATCTACTTTAAAAATAGCTCCCCCTAATCTTTCCCTTCCAAGGTGTTCACTGGCATCTACATATCTTCTTCTTTCAGTTTTTGAAGAATCCTTATGTGTTACTAATGCCTCATTAACTAATTTTTTATCAATTGCCCATTTAGAAGCATTTGCTATTGTAATTAGTGTATTCCCTTTAGAAACCCAGCTCTTTATTTTATTGACAGTTGTTGAATCGAGCTGACTATAATATGCTGAGACAATAATTAACGAGTTGTATTTATCCAAACTTGTTCTTTTAAACTGGCTCATTCTAATTTTGGTAATTGGCATATTAACTCTTGTATCTAAAAGATGCCAGACTTCTCCTGCTTCATATGAATTAACACCTTCACCAACTAATAGAGCTGCTTTTACATTTTTTACAACTCTAAAATTATTACTACCTAAATCAATACCTTTTACACTAAATCCTGTAGAGGTCTGATAAATTGGAACATTATATTTTTTCTGTGAATTTAGAACTATAGTATACAGCTCATCGGAAGAAACTTTCTGCTTGCTTACAGGAATTAGGATTGTCCCATAATTAAACGATTTTATTGATTCATTTGTATTGATTGTCAACGGCTTAAAAGCAGAATATGCAACAATTCCCTTTGCTTGCAAATATGCTAGAGCAGCTGGAGAGTTATAATCATCCCAGTCTATCAAATATGCATAATTTGACTTACTAACTAGGTTTACTTTAACAATATCCTTTGTGTCTACTATCTCACTTCCTAGACTATATGACTTCAATCCTTTATGCTTCATATTATAGAAGTTAGAAACACTCCATGCTGAGGCATCATAAAAAACACTGTCTCGATACTTGTTATAGGTTTCGAAAACATTCTTAACCATTCTTGATTGAGTTTGATCTACAGGAACAACATACCGGTTGCCTTTTTCATAAACCTTTATCTTGTGTAATAACAAGTTCTCTATAAAGGCCTTGTTTCTATTTTGATCGTATAGATCACCAAATTCGTATGCTTTAATTTTATCTTTTGCAACATCTGTTAGAGCAGATTTAAAGAAATCCTTTTGATAGTCTCTTAGGGTAGTTTTATTTTCAACAGAAGCTTTTACAGTTGCAATACTTGATAGATACTGATTGCGTATAGTAAAACCAAAGGACATTGTTCCATAATTAGTTTCTTGCAGATGCCCTCTTGAGCTTGCCTGCTCAAATAGTATTCCAAGTCCACCATGTAAGTCCAAGTATGATGATCCATATCCAGGATATGTGCCATCAAATGATTCTTTAGTATAGTAAAATGTGCCTATACTGTCCATAGTTTTTTGATAGTATGTTGCAAAAAGTGAATTCAAATCCTCATAGTTTTCTTTTGGCATTAGTGGTTTATCAGAAGCATTGTCTTTCATAGGCTCAAAAAAGTAATTACTATTTGTTCCCATTTCATGAAAATCTGTTACCACATTAGGATACCATGTGTGAAACCATGTTAATTTTCCTTTACTCTCAGGATTTACCGCTAAAAGCCAATCACGATTTAAATCAAACCAGTAGTGATTAGTTCTACCCCTTGGCCAGGTTTCATTATGCTCAGCATCATTTCCATCAGAAACTAGATTTATAGATTTAAATTGATTTGCCCATTGTGTATGCCTATCTCTTCCATCAGGATTAATTGTCGGATCAATAAATACGACTGATTCATTTCTGAAGGTGTTAATTGTTTTATTTTTTGATGCAACAAGCGTATAGGCTGTAAGCATAGCTGCTTCTGAGCTTGAAGGTTCATTTCCGTGTACATTATATCCAAGATTAACAATAATAGGTAGATTATTAGATACTTCTGCAGTTGGATCTGTGTATTTTAAATGTTCTTGTCTTATTGATTCTATGTTAGTTAAATTATCTTCAGATGAAATACAAAGCAATACTAATTTTCTTCCCTCATGAGTTTTTCCATAAGTTATCAAATTTGCTCTAGGAGAGGTATTTGAAAGATAGTTTAGGTAGGCTACAATTAGATCATGTCTTGTGTGTTGAAAACCAATTTCATATCCCAGGAATTCTTCAGGACTGCTAATTGAACTATCATAAGGTCCATTATTTTCTAAAAAATAATCTTGACTGTTTATACTATTAGTAAAAAATATTACTAGTAATAAGTATTGAAAAAATATTCTTATTTGCATAAATTTAAATTTTAGGGGTAATGATAAAAATACTAATTAAATTTAATTGAAAATTGAAAACTGTAGTATTTTTGATATATATAGTATAAAATGAACAGATCTCTTCTAGTTTTATTTAGCTTGTTACTAATCTTAAATTGTGAAAGCAAAAAAAGGTATGACAAGAATTTAACTCCTTTCCAAAAAGAAATGAATGAATTCTTTAAGGATGCTTCTATTTCACCACTTAAAGAAAAGGATCTAAAAACTTTCAGGGGATTAGATTTTTTTGTCTTTGATTCTAGCTATGTTGTTAATGCTGCCTTGACTAGAACTCCAGATGAGAAATCTTTTAAGATGAAAACTACAACTGACAGGCTTCCAGAATATATCAAATATGGAACGGTAACTTTTGATTTATTTGACAAGAGCTATAGTTTAAATATTTATAAAAATTTAGAAGATATAAATAAGGAAGGGTATAGGGACTATTTGTTTCTTCCTTTTCTAGATGATACAAATGGATTTGAATCTTACGGTGGTGGTAGATATATTGATCTTGATATTCCTAAAGGCAGTAATTTA
>CAZXST010000109.1:0-3170 GCA_964643205.1 uncultured Flavobacteriaceae bacterium
TTGTAGACCAAGAAAACTAATATTTGATGCACTAGAATATCTTGCGTGACTATAATTAAAACGAAGTTTGTTAAATTTAATTCCAAATCCAAATGATAGACCTGAAAAATTTTTCTCATCTATAATCCTTAATTCTTCTCCCCTTCTGAAACTATAACCTAAACGTAAATTAAATAAACTTTTAGGGAATAGCTCTGCACCAAATATAACATGTCTTAACAAATCATTCATAAGTGTTACCTTTTCTTCAGTAATATTCCCATCTAAGTCAATTATTAGTCTGGATGGATTAGAAAGACCAATTGGCCATTTTTGGATGTTTTCAATAGTTATATGCCATTTTATTGGAGCATTTTCTACAAGTTGTGAAATACCTATATCAACTTCAAAAGGTAATTTTTCTCTTATACTATCATAGGGCTTTATTTGAACTCCAATGTTTCTTACAACTAAAGCAACATCAAGCTTTAGGTCTTCATCTTTATAATAAAAACCAATATCGCTTGCAATTCCAACAGAATTATATTGTTCAAATTTTGATGTTATTAATTTAAAGTTTACTCCGTAATATATTGGTAAATCCTTAAATTTACTACCATATCCAACTGATAGTGCGGCTTCATTTCCAGTAAAATTATTTGTAGCTTCACCTAACTCATTATATCCTTCAAAATCACCATAATTGATATATGATATTCCAAAATGAAGAGTATTTCCTCTATTATCTAATGTATAAGCATATGCAGCACTACCATAATTAATATCAGCAAAATAATTAAAGAAATTTAAAGCTATATTATTGTCCATCTCTTTATTTATTACTGATGGATTATACAAGGCTTGACTAACATCATAGTCAAAGTTTGTTAACACTTTACCACCTAATGCTAGTTGCCTAGGTGAAGATGAAATATTTAGAAATTGGTAAGTGGATTCACCAGCAATTTGTGAAACAACATTATTAGTTGTAAAAAAAACTAAAATTAACAGAGCTTTCTTCATAAAAAAAAATGAGTTATTATATGAATAAACTCTAATTGTAATTGATTATTGTAGTGTCTTGTAATTTTTAACTTTTTGCTTTGTCAAAGCAATATCTATTACTTCACTCATTTCACTTACATAATGAAATTTTAACCCCTTCAAATATTCTTTTTTAATTTCATTAATATCCCTTTCATTCTGTTTTGAAAGAATAATTTCTTTTATTTTTGCTCTTTTTGCAGCTAATATTTTCTCCTTAATTCCTCCTACAGGCAACACCTTTCCTCTTAGTGTAATTTCTCCAGTCATGGCAATTTTTGACTTAATCTTATTTTGAGTATACAATGATACAAGTGAAGTTAACATTGCTATTCCAGCACTAGGGCCATCTTTAGGGGTTGCTCCTTCAGGCACATGAATATGGACATTGTATTTTTCAAACATATCAGATGATAAATTAAACTTATCAGCATTTGATTTTATGTACTCAAGTGCAATTTTAGCAGACTCACTCATTACTTTTCCTAAATTCCCAGTTATGGATAGTTTGCCTTTTCCTTTTGACAATATTGATTCAATAAATAAGATATCCCCGCCAACACTAGTCCATGCTAATCCAGTAACAACACCTGCAATATCATTGTTTTCATATTTATCTCTTTCCAATTTAGGAGAACCAAGGATTTTATGCATCTCTTCAATAGATAAGCTTGGATCATATTTTATTTCTGTTGCAATGTTTTTTGCACAGTTTCTAACAAGTTTTGCTATTTGTTTCTCAAGACCTCTAACTCCTGATTCTCTCGTATATCCCTCTGCTATTTTTTCAATAACAGAAGAAGAAAGCTTAAGATCTTTCTTTTTTAGACCATGTTCATTTAATTGCTTTGGTAATAAAAACTTTTTACCAATTTGAATTTTTTCTTCAGTAGTATATCCAGTAACATTAATAACCTCCATTCTATCTAATAAAGCTGGTTGAATAGAAGATAGATTATTTGAAGTAGCAATAAACATAACCTTTGATAAATCATAACCTAACTCTAAGTAATTATCATAAAATTCTTTGTTTTGTTCAGGATCTAATACCTCTAACATAGCTGATGAGGGATCTCCAATATTTGAACTCGTAATTTTGTCTATTTCATCAAGAACAAAAACAGGGTTAGAAGTATCAGCTTTTTTTATATTTTGAATTATCCTACCAGGCATCGCTCCAATATATGTTTTTCTATGACCTCTAATTTCAGCTTCATCTCTTAATCCACCTAAAGAAATTCTTACATATTTTCTACCAATTGCTTCAGCTATCGATTTTCCTAATGAAGTTTTTCCAACTCCTGGAGGGCCATGAAGACATAAAATAGGAGATTTCATGTCATTTCTTATTTTTAGCACTGCCAAGTACTCTATAATTCTTTTCTTAACATCATCAAGCCCAAAATGATCCCTATCAAGTATTTTTTTAGCTTTTACTAAGTCAAACTTATCCTTAGTATAACTGTTCCAAGGTAAATCCAAAAGTAAATCAAGATAATTTCTCTGAACAGAATATTCAGCAACCTGAGGATTCATCCTTTGTAATTTACCAATCTCTTTATTAAAATGTAACTTAGTTTCATCATTCCATTTTTTCTTGGCTGCTCTTTTCTTCATATTTTCAATTTCACTATCATGACTTACACCTCCAAGTTCTTCTTGAATAGTTTTCATTTGTTGTTGAAGAAAAAACTCACGTTGCTGTTGACTTAAATCACTTTGAACCTTAGATTGGATATCATTCCTTATTTCAAGTTTTTTGAATTCAGTATTCATGAATTTTAATGTATCCATTGCTCTTTTCTTTAGATCATTCATCTCTAAAAGCTTTTGTTTATCAGATACAGGTAAATTCATGTTAGATGAAACAAAATTTACTAAAAATGAATTACTTTCAATATTTTTTATAGCAAAAGACGCCTCTGATGGAATATTTGGATTTCTTTTAATTATATCTAACGAAAGATCTTTAATGGATTCAATTATAGCTTTAAATTCTGAATTGTCATTTCCAGGGTTGATTTCTGGCACATCTTTAACATTTGCAGTTATATAAGGTTTTTCTGATATAATTCTATCTATTTCAAATCTCTTTTTCCCTTGAATAATAACTGTTGTATTGCCATCAGGCATCTGCAATACCTTTA
>CAZXST010000110.1:0-3164 GCA_964643205.1 uncultured Flavobacteriaceae bacterium
GAGCATAGGAATCATGCAAAATCTAGAAAATTAGTTGTAACTGTTTATGGAGATTAGCTAATAAGGAAATCAAGGATCTTTTCTAATTGCATTCCTCTAGATCCTTTTATTAGAATTGAAGAATTTGATATTTCATTTAGTTTAATATTACTATTAAGATCTTCTAGACTAGTAAATGCTTTTATTTTTGAGGAAAATTTAGTTTTATTAAAGAGATCTCCAAGTAAATAAGTTTGATCAAAATTCATCTCCTCTATTGTTCTTACAATGTCTTGATGCATTTCATGTGAATTTTCTCCTAACTCATACATATCACCTATAAACAAAATTTTATTTTTTTCACTTATATTATTAAAATTAGACAAGACCAGTTGCATACTTGTTGGATTTGCATTATAGGCATCTAGAATAATTTTGTTTGATCCTTTTTCTATTATTTGTGATCTATTATTATTGGGAATATAATTTTCAATACCTTCTTTAATACGTGCATTACTCATTTCAAAATATTTTCCAATACATATTGCTGAAGCCAAATTCTCTACATTATATTCTCCAAAAAGATTGCTTTTAATAGTGATATCCTCTATTGAAATAGATATTTGTGGGTTGATTTGATTTACAGAGTAATTTACATTTGAATTTGTCTTCCCAAACGTAAATTTATTAGAGTATCCCTTTGTTATTTTTAGTTGCTTGTTATCATTGCTATTAATAAAGATTAATCTAGATTCTTTCATTAAATAAGTAAATAGCTCACTCTTTCCTTTTATTACTCCTTCTAGATTCTTAAACCCTTCTAAATGCGCTTTGCCAAAATTTGTAATATACCCATAGTCAGGATCTGCTATATTACATAGTAATTCAATCTCCTTTAGATGATTAGCTCCCATTTCTATTATTGCTATTTCAGTTTCAGGCTCTATTGATAATAATGTTAGAGGAACTCCTATATGATTGTTTAGATTACCAATAGTTGCAATGGTTTTAAACCCTAATTTCAAAACACAGGAAATTAATTCTTTTGATGTGGTTTTTCCGTTACTTCCAGTTAAGCCTATAATTTTTGCCTTAGATTTTTTTCTGTGATAATTTGCAAGTTTTTGAAGAGTATCCAGACAATCATTAACCAGGATATAGTTATCATTAACTGCATATTCTTTTTGATCTACTATAGCATGATTTGCTCCATTTTCTAGAGCTATTTTAGCAAACTTATTTCCATTAAAGTTTGGACCCTTAAGACTGAAAAATAAATCATTGTCTTTAATTTTTCTAGAATCAGTACAGACTTTATTAGAATTAAGAAATATTTGATAAATAGAGCTAATATCCATGAAATAAAGTTAATAAAAAAGCCCTAACCTTTAGGGATTAGGACTTTTTGTTTTGTTTTTAGTTATCTAGGTTAGTTTCTGCTTTTTTTCATGTTAAAAGTTTTTGAGCCAACTCTTGACATAGCACATCTAAATCCTATAAAATCTGTTGCTTGATCTTGTGGATAAAATCTTCTTTGAGCAGGATCCAACCAGTACGCTCTATCTTTCCATGAACCTCCTTTATAAACTCTTGCCTGATCGTTTATAAGAGTTGTTTTATTTTCAGAAGGATCATAATCAAATTCTGGAGTACTTGGATTTGCATCTTCATAGCTTGGAGATTTATACATCATTCTAGTTTCTCCATCTGATCCAGAGGCTCTTTCAAGTTTTCTGTTTTCTGGATCATAATTTCTTGATGATAGGTAATCACCATCTCTGAAGTTAACATTATAACTTTGGCTAAATTGTGTTCTATATCTAGTATCTACTTCTTCTAGAGGTTCTACTGCAATTTCTCCAGGAAGTCTAGTAGCTACTCTTTTACCATTACTTAGAGTTTTATATTCTATTTCATCAGCTCCAACAACTACTGCTTTACCATCAGGGCCAATAGAGAACTTCTGATAATCATTTCCTCTGAAATAATTGAAATCATTAAACTCATCATCAACTATTGGTCGATATACATCTGCTACCCATTCAGCAACATTGCCTGCCATATCATATAATCCAAATCCATTAGGATCATATGATCTTACTTGATTAGTAATATCTGCTCCATCATCAGACCATCCTGCTATACCACCATAATCACCATCACTATTTTTAAAGTTTGCCAATTGATCACCTAAATTCTTTCTTTGTCCTGTTCTTGTATATTGACCTTGCCATGGATATTTTTTTCTTCCTCTGTAGACATTAAAATCACGAACTTCACTAAGAGCTAAAGCAGCATATTCCCACTCTGACTCTGTAGGTAGTCTAAATTTTGGAGAAATAAATCCAGTTTCTCTAGAAGCAGAGCTAGGAGGTAAAGAATCAGGTCCTTTACTGCGTTTTCCTCTTAAAACATTAGTATTTCCTCCATATGTTGAATTAGGAACAAGTACGTAAGTATCTGTACTAAAAGTACTGGTTGAAGAAACACTATCAATTTTTGATCCTTTTATTAGATACCCTTCTCTTTCTAGAAGTAGCTCTTGGTATCTATCTGATCTCCATTCTGCAAATTCATAAGCTTGAATCCAACTTACCCCTACAACAGGATAATCCCCAAATGCAGGATGACGTAAGTAATTATTTACCATATCTTCACTGTATCCAAGTTTATTTCTCCAAACAAGTGTATCAGGTAGAGCATTGTAATAAATTGCACTGAAATTTTCATCCTCAGGAGGATAATTCCTTTTTAACCAATCAAGATATTCTAGGTACATCATGTTAGTTACCTCAGTTTCATCCATATAGAATGACATAACATGTTGTTGATTTGGAGTATTATTCCAATCCCTCATAGGATCATCTTGAACTCTACCCTTTGTATATGTTCCACCTTCGATAAGAACCATATTTGGAGGAGTATCTTGACCTTTGTAGTTGGTATTGTATTTAAATCCGCCTTTCTTAGAATTTATTGCCCAACCTGTGGCGGATGATACATTCTTATTTTTTGATGTAGTAGACTTATTACAGCTAGTAAAATATACACATAATACTAGTGTTAGCAATAAGTTTAATATTTTTCTATAATTACTTTTCATATTCAAATTATTTTTTAACAACGTTTCGAAGAAACGAAAAGTCTCGCAATATACTAATTTTTAATCAGATATCAATTATTCC
>CAZXST010000111.1:0-3084 GCA_964643205.1 uncultured Flavobacteriaceae bacterium
TCTTTTGGTGACATATCTTCTATTGCCAAATTTACTCCCTCTAATTTTCCTACAGTTGTTCCATAACCTTCAGTATGATATTCTTTTCCGTGACCAATTAATTCTTTCCCCTTACTAGCTAATGCTGTTGGCCCCTTAGTTTGTATATAAACTGGCTTATCATTTGATTTTATTACGCGTGTAAAAAGACCTGATATTTGGATTCCAGTACTTAATTCTGCAGTCCCTAATTGTTGAGATTCTATAACTTTACTCATTCCTGATAGCCCTCCCTTTCTAAGGGCCATTGTATCAGCGAATTTTTCTAACACATAACTCAAAAAAGAAAAATTTGGAGTTACAAACAAATGTGGCTGAGGCTTAGTTATATCAAAATTTACTTCTGAAGCTTTAATTGTGTATGGTAATTTCTTAATAGACTTTTTTAAACATTCTTTACTTTCGCCAATTGATGAAAGTAGTCCTGCACCATAAATTTTTGGATTATCTATATCACCTATTAAACCATATTCCACAGTCCACCAGTGAAGATTCCTAATTTTTGCCATTTCAGAAAGTTCTCCCATGTTTTTTTGTAGTTTATAAACACTAGCTGTTGCTTTCTTTATTGATTCCTTTGATGAATTTGGGTTTTCTTTTAAGATTGACAATAATCGTATTGCTTCATACATCTCATTATCTTTTGGCGATGAAATAGCTTTGCTCCCAATATGACCAAATCTTCTTAAATATTCTGAATATTCCGGATCAGCAATTATAGGTGCATGACCTGCAGCCTCATGGATTATATCTGGAGCTGGAGTATAAGTAATATGTTTAATTGTTCTTATTTCTGAAGCAATAACCAAAACATTATGAGCTTGAAATTCCATAAATGCATTTGGAGGAATAAATCCATCAACTGACACTGCAGCCCAGCCAATATCTTTAAGTATTCTATTCATTCCTTCCATTCTAGGAATATAATCAATTGAAATACCTGTCTTGCTTATTCCTTCTAGATAAGAATCGTGAGCAACAGTTTTAAGATAATCAACACTTAACTTCATTACATATCTCCATACAGCCTGATTTTGAGCTGTATACTCATCATAGGGTTGTTTAACTATAAATTTGTGTAGATGTTTAGGTAACTTTTTTGTTACACTATTTAATTCTATCTGATACTTTTTATTAGGCATAAATAATTACAAGGTATCAATATAACCAAAATGTCATAAATTTCCTCTGCTCTTTTGTTCAGTTTCAATTGCAATAAATAGAGCTTTAAAATTTCCTTTTCCAAATGATTTAGCTCCCTTCCTTTGAATAATTTCAAAAAATAAAGTAGGCCTATCAACTAATGGTTTAGTAAAAATCTGAAGCAAATAACCATCATCATCTCTATCTATTAAAATACCATGCTTCTTAAGATCTTTAATGTCTTCTGTAATTTTTCCAACTCTATCAATAATTGTATCGTAATATGTGTCCGGAATGTATAACATCTCAACACCTCTTTTTCTTAGATGCCCCACAGTATGTACAATATCATCTGTTTCAAGTGCTATATGTTGAACTCCTTCGCCGTTATAGAAATCCAAATATTCCTCAATCTGGGATTTGTTTATTCCTTTTGCTGGTTCGTTAATAGGAAATTTAACTCTTCCATTACCACTACTCATTACCTTACTCATAAGTGCAGTATATTCGGTAGATATATCATTATCATCAAAAGAAATTATTTGAGAGAAACCTAATACTTCTTCATAAAATTTGCTCCATACATTCATCCTGTTCCAACCTACATTTCCAACAATATGGTCTATGTATTTAAGTCCAATACTTTCTGGATTATAATTCGAATCCCATTTTACAAAACCTGGAAGAAAAACTCCGTTATAATTATTCCTTTCAATAAATAAATGAACTGTCTCTCCATAAGTATGAATACCAGAGCGTATCACATATCCATTTTCATCTTCCTCTTTAGTGGGTTTCATATAAGGCTTCGCACCTCTTCTTACAGTCTCTTCAAATGATTTTGTTGCATCTTCAACCCAAAAAGCAATTACTTTTACTCCATCTCCATGTTTATCCCAATGTTTATTTACTACTGAATTTGATTTATATGATGAGGTAAGAACTAATCTAATTTTTTCTTGTTTTATAACGAAAGAAACATTTTCTCTATTCCCTGTTTCTAATCCGGAAAAAGCTTCAGATTGAAAGCCAAATGCTGATTTAAAATAATGAGCACTTTGTTTAGCGTTACCAACATAAAACTCAACATAATCAATCCCTAGAAGCGGAAGAAAATCTTTAGCATCTTTAAAAATCTTATCAGGATTCTTTAATTCCTTAACACTTTCCATTTACTTACTTGTATTTAACCATGATTTATAATATTTACCATCATCAATCTTTAAGGCTTCCTGAGTAACCATTAATGGCTTAAAAGTATCAACCATAACAGCTAATTCTAGAGTCTCCTTCACCCCTATGCTTTTTTCCATAGTTCCAGGATGAGGGCCATGAGGGATACCAGCAGGGTGTAGACTAATAAATCCTTTTTCAACATTATTTCTACTCATAAAATCTCCATCAACATAATAAATCACCTCATCAGAATCAATATTACTATGATTATAAGGTGTAGGAATTGCCTTTGGATGATAATCAAATAGTCGTGGTACAAAGGAACAGATTACAAAACTATTCGTTTCAAATGTCTGATGAACTGGAGGTGGCTGATGAACTCTTCCAGTGATTGGTTCAAAGTCATGTATCGAGAATTTATAAGGATAATTATACCCATCCCATCCTACAGCACTAAATGGGTGTGCTCCATACACATACTCATGTATTGTATCTTCTTTTTTTACTTTAATAATATATTCTCCTTTTTCATCATAAGTCTCTAGTTCATTTGGAGGATGAATATCTCTTTCACAATAGGGTGAATGCTCTAAAAGTTGCCCAAACCAATTTCTATATCTTTTTGGAGAATAGATAGGGCTTTTTGATTCTACTATAAATAATCTATTGTTGGTAGTATCAAAATCAATTTGATATATAACACCTCTTGGAATTACTAAATAATCT
>CAZXST010000112.1:0-3046 GCA_964643205.1 uncultured Flavobacteriaceae bacterium
TATTAATTTTGATATAGGTCATGAAATTAATTCTTCAATAGTTAATGTATTACCCGTATAAAATTAAAGGGTATAGCTAAAATAGCTATACCCTTTAATTTATGAATAATCTATTAGGTTATTCTTTTACTTCTTCAAAGTCAACATCTTCTACATTATCACTATCTTTTCCTTCTGGATTCTCTGTTGATTGTTCAGGATTAGAAGAACCTTTTTGTTCTGATTGTTGAGCTTTATACATCTCCTCACTTGCTGATTTCCATGCTTCATTAATTTTTTCTAAAGCAGGATCTATTACAGCAATATCCTTTGTTTCATATGCTTTTTTAAGCTCCTCTAAAGCATCCTCAATAGGTTTCTTCTTGTCATCAGATAACTTATCTCCAAATTCCTTCAGCTGTTTTTCAGTTTGAAATATCATAGCATCAGCACTATTAAGTTTATCAGCTGTTTCTTTTGCTTTTGAATCTGCATCAGCATTTGCTTCAGCATCCTTCTTCATTTTTTCGATTTCTTCTTCAGTTAATCCAGATGAAGCTTCAATCCTAATATCTTGTGTTTTATTAGTAGCTTTATCTGTAGCTGATACATTTATAATACCATTTGCATCAATATCAAAAGTAACTTCAATTTGAGGAACTCCTCTAGAAGATGGTGGTATACCATCAAGATGGAATCTTCCTATTGTTTTATTATCTGCAGCCATTGGTCTTTCTCCTTGAAGAACATGAATTTCAACAGAAGGTTGATTATCAACAGCAGTTGAAAAAATTTGAGATTTCTTTGTTGGTATTGTTGTATTTGCATCAATCAGTCTTGTCATTACATTACCCATAGTTTCAATCCCTAGAGATAATGGAGTAACATCTAATAATAGAACATCTTTTACATCGCCAGTAAATACTCCCCCTTGAATGGCAGCTCCAACAGCTACTACTTCATCAGGGTTTACACCTTTACTTGGTTTTTTCCCAAAAAACTTTTGAACAGCATCCTGAACTGCAGGAATTCTTGTAGATCCTCCAACTAAAATTATTTCATCTATATCTTTTTTAGTTAATCCTGCACCTTTTAATGCTGCTTTACATGGATCAATTGTTTTTTTAACTAAATCATCAATCAATTGATCAAATTTAGCTTTTGTTAGTGTTCTAACTAAGTGTTTAGGACCACTATCAGTAGCAGTTATATAAGGTAGATTAATTTCTGTCTGTGCAGATGATGATAATTCAATCTTTGCTTTTTCTGCAGCTTCTTTTAATCTCTGAAGTGACATTGGATCTTTTCTAAGATCCATTCCTTCATCCTTATTAAATTCATCGGCTAACCAGTTGATTATTTTTTCATCTACGTCGTCTCCTCCTAGATGAGTGTCACCATCAGTTGCTAGAACTTCAAATACTCCATCTCCTAACTCAAGGATTGATACGTCATGTGTACCTCCTCCAAAGTCAAAAACTACAATTTTTTGATCTTTTCCTTTTTTATCCATACCATATGCTAATGCAGCTGCAGTAGGCTCATTGATAATTCTTTTTACTTTTAACCCTGAAATTTCACCTGCTTCTTTAGTAGCTTGACGCTGAGAATCATTAAAATATGCAGGAACAGTAATGACTGCCTCATCAACTCCAGTTCCAAGATAATCTTCAGCAGTCTTTTTCATCTTTTGTAAGATCATAGCTGATAATTCCTGTGGCGTATACAATCTTCCTTCTATATCAACTCTAGGAGTGTCATTATCGCCTTTTACAACCTTATATGGAACTCTTCCTGTTTCTTTTTTAGATTCAGAGAACTTGTTTCCCATAAATCTCTTTACAGAATATACTGTTTTTGTTGGATTTGTAACCGCTTGTCTTTTTGCTGGGTCACCAACTTTAATTTCACCACCTTCTACAAATGCTATAACTGATGGTGTAGTCCTTTTTCCTTCAGCATTCGGTATTACTACAGGCTCATTACCTTCCATAACGGAGACACATGAATTTGTAGTACCTAAATCAATTCCAATTATTTTACTCATAATTTTTAATTTTTAATTATTTCAAAATATACTTGGCAATCATTATGCCATTGCTATTTAAGTATAAAATTGTCAGTTTTTTTTTATTTTTTATGCCATATTGGCACTTTTTCAGAGAAAATGATGTTTTTAAAAACCAATTGTAAAATGAGTTAGTACTATAATATATTTTACTAATTTTACATGCTCATTTAATTAAGAATGCCTAAAGCTAAAAAAGAGTATAAAAGAATTACTGTAAAATCACTTCTAGATATGAAGGTAGATGGTGAAAAGATATCTATGCTTACTGCATATGATTTTACAACTGCTACTATTGTAGATAGATCTGGAATAGACATAATTTTGGTTGGAGATTCTGCTAGTAATGTTATAGCTGGTCATGAAACTACCCTCCCAATAACACTCGATCAGATGATTTATCATGCATCTGGAGTAATTAGAGGGGTTGAAAGAGCTCTTGTAGTTGTTGATTTGCCATTTGGTACATATCAGAGTGATCCTAAAGGTGCTTTAAAATCAGCAATCAGAATAATGAAGGAAAGTGGCTCTCATGCAGTCAAATTAGAGGGAGGTAAAGAAGTAGAAGATTCTATTAAAAGAATTATAAAAGCAGGTATTCCTGTTATGGGGCATTTAGGTCTAACACCTCAATCTATTTATAAATTTGGGACATATACCGTTAGAGCAAAAGAAGAGGAAGAGGCTAAGCAACTAATAAAAGATGCCTCTATGTTAGAAAAAATTGGATGTTTTGCGATAGTCTTAGAAAAAGTACCATCAAATCTTGCAGCTAAAGTTGCCAAAAAAGTTAAAATACCCGTAATAGGAATAGGAGCTGGAAACAAAGTTGATGGGCAAGTTTTAGTAATTCATGATATGCTTGGAATGACAAAAGAGTTTAATCCAAGATTCTTAAGAAGATATATGAATCTTTACGATGATATGAGTAAAGCAATCTCCAAATACTCAAAAGAGGTTAAAAGCGGTGATTTCCCTAATTCTAAGGAGCAGTATTAA
>CAZXST010000113.1:0-2942 GCA_964643205.1 uncultured Flavobacteriaceae bacterium
CTAGTAGAAGCTGATGAATATGATAAATCATTCTTGAACTTATCTCCAGACTATGCCTGTATCACCTCTATTGATCCAGATCACTTAGATATTTACAATGATTTTAAGGGAGTTCAAAACGGATTTAACTCATTTATAGATAATATTAAATCAGAAGGATTTCTGATTGTTCAAGAAAATTTAGATTATAATTATCCAAAATATGGTTTAAGTCATAATTCAGATTATTTTTTAGAAAATATTAGAATTGTCGATGGAAATTATGTTTTTGATATTGTAACTCCAGAAAATCAATATAAGAATCTAAAATTCTCTATTACTGGCAAGCATAATCTTATGAATGCCTTGGCAGCATTTGTTATTTCAATACAACTAGGTTGTGAATTTAATTTGTTAAAATCAGCCCTTGAGAGTTTTAAAGGAGTTAAACGTAGATTCACTTATCATATTCGAACTAAAGATAGAATCTATATTGATGACTATGCTCATCATCCTAAAGAAATAAATTCTGTCTATGGTGCACTTAAAGAAATTTATCCAAAGCAAGATATTTTAGTTGCTTTTCAGCCTCATTTATTTACAAGAACAAGAGACTTTGTGGAAGAGTTTGCTGAGAGTCTATCTCAATTTGAGGCAGTACTATTATTAGATATTTATCCAGCTAGAGAGACTCCTATTGATGGAGTTAGCTCATCATGGTTATTAGATAAAATTAATAGTCCTATAAAGAAATTGGTTGATAAATCAGATTTATCAGCAGAAATTCTTAATCAAAACATGAAGATTAATGTTACCCTTGGGGCTGGTGATATAGGAGATGAATGTATGAATATTAAAAAAACCTTAGAGTATGCAAATTAATTGGAGTAAAATAATATTAACATTAGTGCTAGTAGTAATTGGAGGATTATTCTATAGTACAAACTCAATTAATTCCAAAAGAAGCATTAATAATATTATTATTGATTTTGAATCAACCAATAAATTATTTATTACTCAGGATTCAATTTTAAAGTTACTTCCAACTAGCTTTTTAAATAAAAAATCTGTTGATATAAATCATCTTGAATCAATAGTAAATTCTAATGGTTTTATTAAAAATTCTGAAGCTTATGTCTCAATTGAAGGTGATTTAATTATTAAGGTCCAGCAAAGAAATCCAATTGGAAGAATAATTTCTGAAAACACCACTTTTTATATAGATGATGAATCTAAAATTATGACAACTTCCAAAATTTATTCATCAAGAGTTCCAGTTATTTTCAATTACAGTGAATCTTTTTCTCATGATAAGATTTATCAAATGTGTGATTTAATTGATAGTGATGAATTTTTGAAAAAAAATGTAACCAGAATAAATTTTCTAAAAAATAATTATATCCAATTAAATTTTAGAGATCACGATTTTGATTTAGTTATAGGAGAATATAACAACATAGAGAAAAAAATTAAAAATTTTAAAGCTTTCTATCAAGTAGCAGTTGAGAATGAAGGTTTAGATAAATACAGTAAAATCAATTTGCAATTTGAAAATCAAGTTGTATGCACAAATAAATAATTTATGGAAGAGAACAAAATATCGATAGGTTTAGACATAGGAACTACCAAGATAGTTGCAATGATCGGAAGAAGAAATGAGTACGGGAAAGTTCAAATATTAGGTGTTGGTAGATCTAAAAGTTTAGGAGTTCACAGAGGTGTAGTTAATAATATAACCCAAACTATTCAATCTATTCAACAGGCAGTAAATGAAGCAGAATTATCAGCAGATTGTAAAATTGAATCTGTCACTGTTGGAATAGCTGGACAACATATTAGAAGCTTACAGCATAGTGATTATATAACTCGTACAAATTCTGAATTGGTAATTGATGAGGATGATATAGATCGTCT
The DNA here is from genome assembly GCA_964643205.1 of uncultured Flavobacteriaceae bacterium. Taxonomy (GTDB): domain Bacteria; phylum Bacteroidota; class Bacteroidia; order Flavobacteriales; family Flavobacteriaceae. The sequence goes on from CAZXST010000113.1 coordinate 1,894, forward strand.
AATTAATCAGGTTCATAAGTTAGTAATGCTTCCAGGTGAGGAAATTATTCATGTATTACCTCAGGAATTTAAGGTAGATGGCCAAGCAGAAATTAAAGAACCTGTAGGTATGTATGGAGGTAGATTAGAAGCAAATTTTCATGTAGTTGTTGGACAGGTTTCATCAATTAGAAATATTGGTAGATGTGTTAAAAGTGCAGGTTTAGATTTAGAAGGAATAACTCTAGAACCATTAGCTTCAGCAAATGCTGTATTAAGCTTTGAAGAAAAAGAGGCAGGAGTTGCTTTAATTGATATTGGTGGTGGGACTACTGATTTAGCTGTCTTTAAGGACGGAATTATAAGACATACAGCTGTTATCCCTTTTGGCGGCAATGTAATTACTGATGATATTAAAGAAGGTTGCTCAATAATTGAAAAACAGGCAGAACTGTTAAAAATAAAATTTGGTTCTGCATGGCCCGGAGAAAATAAAGAAAATGAAATAGTTTCAATTCCAGGTCTTAGAGGAAGAGACCCTAAAGAAATAACCCTAAAGAACTTATCTAAAATAATACATGCTAGAACTGTTGAAATAATAGAGCAAGTATACTTGGAGATAAAAAATTATGGTCATGAAGAGCAAAAAAAGAAATTAATTGGAGGAATTGTTTTAACTGGTGGAGGAAGTCAGCTAAAGCATATTAAACAATTAGTTGAGTATATAACTGGTATGGATACAAGAGTTGGATATCCAAATGAGCATTTAGCGGGAGATACAGACAAGGATGTAACGATTCCACTTTTTGCAACTGCTGTAGGTCTGGTATTAGATGGATTAAAAAGATTTGAAAAAGATATCAATGAAAAAGTTGAAGTTAAAGAAACCAGTAGCGAAGATGGTGAAGAAAATGAGCCAGAACAAGAATCGGACGTTAGGAAAGAGAGGCCGCCATTTCTTGAGGCATTTAAAGATAAACTAACAGAGTTTTTAGATAACGCAGAATAATTTAAACTAAATAAACAATAAAAATGGAAGATAATTTGGATTTAGGAATAACATTTGATTT
>CAZXST010000114.1:0-2938 GCA_964643205.1 uncultured Flavobacteriaceae bacterium
TTCATAACTTCTTCAGTTAGTTTAAAATCTTTTGCTTCAAATCGACTTTTTTTAGCTATTACTTCTCTTTCATTAAATTCTATTACAGAGTCTCTCATCATTTTTTGTTCTTCAGAGAAATCTTCTGGAGTGAATATAAATTCATGGTTAGATTCTTTAATGATAAATTCTCCACCTTTTGTTATTTTTTTATTTTCTACCATAACTATTATTTTACAAATTCAAAAATGCCTGCAGCACCTTGTCCAGTCCCAACGCACATAGTTACTAGACCATACTTATTATTTAACTTTCTTTTTCTCATTTCATCAAATAGTTGTACACTTAATTTTGCTCCTGTACATCCTAATGGATGACCTAATGAAATTGCTCCACCATTTACGTTAATTATTTCTTTATTTAAACCCAATTCATTAATAACAGCTAATGACTGACAAGCAAATGCTTCATTTAATTCTATAAGAGATATATCATTTAGATTTAAACCAGACTGTTTTAATACTTTAGGTACAGCTTTGACAGGTCCTATTCCCATTATTCTTGGCTCTACACCAGCAACTGCATAATTAACCATTCTTGCAATAGGTTTCAAATTAAGCTCATTTACCATAGCTTCACTCATAATAAGGGTAAATGCAGCCCCATCACTCATTTGAGAAGAATTTCCAGCGGTCACAGTGCCTTTATTTGTAAAAACAGGCCTTAATTTGTTAAGAACATCAGTATTGGTTCCTTCCCTAGGGCCTTCATCTTTTGTAACAGTATACTTTTTTGTACACTTATTGTTCTTCTCGTCAACATATGTATGATTTATATCAATTGGTACAATCTGATCATCAAATTTTCCTTCTTTTTGAGCTTTTAATGCTTTCATATGTGAATTATAAGAAAACTCATCTTGATCTTCCCTAGATATATTATATTGCTTAGCAACTGCTTCTGCAGTTAACCCCATTCCCCAATAATAATCTTCTTTCCCTTGACTTACTATTTTATAATCTGGAATAGGTTTGTATCCTCCCATTGGTATTAAACTCATGCTTTCAACTCCACCTGCTATAATACAGTTTGACATCCCTGATTGAATCTTAGCTGTTGCCATAGCTATAGTTTCAAGGCCAGAAGCACAGTATCTATTTACAGTAACTCCAGCAACATCATCTGTCTTTAACCCCATTAGTGATATCAATCTAGCAATATTTAATCCTTGTTCTGCTTCAGGAGTTGCATTACCAACAATTACATCATCAATCCTTGATTTATCAAGATCAGGAATTTTATCTACCATATATTCAATGGTCTCTGCAGCTAATTCATCTGGCCTCTTAAATCTAAGAAGTCCTCTGGGCGCTTTACCAACTGCAGTTCTGTATGCAGAAATAATGTATGCTGTATTCATATTTTTATCAATTTCTTAAGGGTTTACCCTTAGTTAACATATGTTGAATTCTTTCTAATGTTTTTCTTTCTCCACAAAGACTAAGAAATGCTTCTCTTTCAAGTTCTAAGATGTATTGTTCAGACACCATTGTTGATTCTGATAAGTCCCCTCCTGACATAACATATGCTAATTTATTAGCAATTTTTTTATCAAATTCACTTATATAATTTGCCGATTTCATTGAATGGGTTCCAACAAGAAACATTCCTAATGCTTGCTTCCCAAGCACTTTTATGTTTCTTTCTCTTAAAGGTGGAATATATCCTGTTTCAGCCATAATTTTTGCATGACTTTTTGCTATTGCAATTTGACTTTTATTATTCATTACAATTATATCCTTACCCTTAATTAATATTCCTAAGTCATAAGCCTCATATGCAGATGTGGATACTTTAGCCATTCCAATTGTAAGAAAATTCTCCTGGAGAATATTTAATTCTACATCATTTTTATTATACTTATTAGAAGCTCTTAATGTCATTTCTTTTGTCCCGCCACCAGCAGGAATTATTCCAACTCCAACTTCTACTAGGCCAGTATATGTTTCAGCATTTGCAACTATTTTATCACAGTGCATTGCGACTTCGCATCCACCTGCTAGTGTCATTCCTTGGACTGATGCAATTGTAGGAATATTGCAGTATCGTAAGCGCATAACTATATCTTGAAACTTTTTAATAGTAGAATTTATTTGATCATATTCTTGTTCTGCTGCTGCCATAAGTATCATTGATAGATTTGCACCTGCAGAAAAATTAGCTGCTTGATTTCCAACAACAAGTCCTTGGAAATTCTCCTCAGCGATATCAATTGCTTTATCTAACCCTAGTAGAACATTTTCTCCTATTGAATTCATTTTTGACCTGAATTCAGCATTTAGAATACCATCACCTAAATCTTCTACAACAAATTCTTCATTCTCCCAAACAAGATTAGTTTTTCTAATATTATCTAGAATTATAAATGATTCCTGACCGGGTTTAATTAATTGCTTTTTTTCAGAAATATCATAATAATAAGTAAAACCATTTTTAATGTTGTAGAAGCTCTTAGTATCTGAAGTAATTAATTCTTTTATCCATTTTGCAGGTTTTTTGCCATATGATTCCATAAGTCTAATACCTTCCTCGATTCCAATTGCGTCCCATACTTCAAATGGGCCGTTCTCCCAACCAAAACCTGCTTTTACAGCATCATCAATACTATATGTATTGTCTGATATTTCTGGAATTCTATTTTGAGCATATGAAAACATTCCAGCTAATGTTTTTCTATAAAATTCACTTACTTTATCATCTCCATTAATTAAAACTTTGTACCTATCTATTGTATTTTCTATTTTTTTAGCCTTTCCAACAATATCAAATCTTGTTTTATTCATTTTTCTATACTCCATTGATTCAAAATCTAGAACAAGAATCTCCCTTTTCCCATTTTTATCTCTTGTTTTTTTATAGAAACCTTGACCTGTTTTATCACCAAGCCAATTTTTTTCTA
>CAZXST010000115.1:0-2926 GCA_964643205.1 uncultured Flavobacteriaceae bacterium
TCAATAGATGCCTTAGTTGTAATTGGAGGTGATGGGACATTTAATGGAGCCCATATTTTTAATAATGAATATAAAATTCCTGTAATTGGAATTCCAGCCACCATAGATAATGATATTTTCGGAACTTCTTATACTGTAGGATTTGATTCTGCTTTAAACACTGTAGTCCAAGCAATAGATAAAATTCGTGACACAGCAAGCTCTCATAATAGATTGTTTTTTATAGAAGTTATGGGTAAAGATGCTGGACATATAGCATTAAATACTGGTGTAGCAGCAGGAGCTGAAGAGATTTTAATTCCTGAAGAGAACCTAGGGCTTAGAAGATTAATTAAATCATTGAAAAGAAGTAAAAATACGGGCAAATCATCAAGTATAGTTGTAGTTGCTGAAGGAGATAAAATTGGCAAGAATGTTTTTGAATTGAAAGATTATGTTGAAAAACACTTGCCTGATTATGAAGCAAGAGTTTCTGTGCTAGGGCATATCCAAAGAGGCGGCAGTCCTACATGTTTTGATAGAACACTAGCAAGTAGAATGGGGGTTAAAGCTATAGATTCTCTAATGAAAAATAAAACACAAGTTATGATTGGTGTTATAAACAATAAAATGTGTCTAACACCACTAATTAAAGCAGTAAAAGGAAAAAGCAAAATAGATTCAGAATTATTACGAATATCAGATATATTGTCAATATAAAAACATCAAAAATGAATAAAATTAAGATTGGAATTAACGGTTTTGGTAGAATTGGAAGAATCACTTTTCGTGCTATCTTAAAAAGAAGTGATGTAGAAGTTGTAGCTATAAATGATTTAAAAGAAATCAAACATTTAGCTTACTTACTCAGGTATGACTCCGTACATGGAAAATTAGAAGATAAGATTAAAACTACTAACTCAACACTAATTGTAAATGGAAATTCTATTAGGGTAACATCAGAAAGAGATCCTTCTAATATAAATTGGGGAGAGGTTGATACTGATGTTGTTGTAGATTGTACAGGATTATGTACTACTATGGAAAAGGCTCAAGGTCATATTGATGCTGGAGCAAAGAAGGTAGCTGTTTCATCACCATCTAAAGATATTCCAATGTTCGTAATGGGTGTAAATAGTAATGATATTACAAAAGATGATAAAATTGTTTCAAATGCATCCTGCACAACTAATTGTTTAGCGCCTATTGCAAAAGTTTTAGATGATAATTTTGGAATTAAAGAAGGCCTTATGACTACTATTCATGCTGTTACTGCTACTCAAAGAGCTGTTGATGGCTCTGCAAAGAATTATAGACTCGGAAGATCAGCGTTAAACAATATTATTCCTTCCTCTACTGGAGCTGCTATAGCAGTCGGAAAAGTTATCCCTTCTCTAAATGGAAAATTAACAGGGATGGCTTTTAGAGTACCCACAGCAAATGTTTCTGCTGTTGATTTGACAGTTAAATTAAATAAAAGCACATCATATGAAGAGATTAAAAGTGTTTTCAAAAAAGCATCAGAAGACTCATTAAAGGGTATTCTTTCTTATACTGAAGAAGCTGTAGTTTCACAAGATTTTGTTGGTTCGTCTCACATAAGTAATTTTGACGCAAATGCTGGAATTGAATTAAGTCCTACATTTTACAAAATAATTTCATGGTATGACAATGAATATGCGTATTCTACAAAACTTGTAGAACTAATGGTAGAGATACATAATAAAAACTAATAAGGCAATCAACAATGATTTTAATTGTAGAGAGTGGTTCCACTAAAACTGATTGGATAGGGGTAGATGAAAAAGGAGATGTAGCTTTTGAGACACAAACTTTAGGGTTAAATCCTCAAGTTTTAGACAGCAATATAATTAAGGAGCGAATAGTGAATAACTATGATGTCTACAGATTTAGGAAACGGGTAGATAAGATTTATTTTTATGGAGCTGGATGTGGCACTGAACCCCCAAGATTATTGATTAATAAGGTTTTTGAAGAAATTTTTGTCAATACTACTGAGGTATCGATAAAAGAAGATACATATGCAGCAATATACGCGACTACAAATATTGGCGAAAAATCAATAGTTTGTATAATTGGAACAGGCTCAAACTGCACATATTTTGATGGAAAAGAAATTCATCAAAAAGTTACTTCTCTTGGTTATATACTAATGGATGATGCTAGTGGAAATTATTTCGGCAGACAATTACTAAGAGATTTCTATTTTAATAGAATTCCTGAAAAAATATCTAAAAAATTTGAATCAGAGTTTAATTTAACAGCAGACACAATTAAAGATAGGCTTTATAAACAACCTAATCCAAATACTTATCTTGCAACCTTTGCTAAGTTTTTAATTAAAAACAATGATTCAGAATATGCTCAGTCATTAATTAGAAAAGGATTTGAATTATTTATTGAAAGACAGATACTTCAATTTTCTGATGCCAAAGAAGTATTAATCCATTTTACAGGTTCTATTTCTTTTTATCTTAGAGAAGAACTTGAGTCTTGCTTGAAAAAATATAATTTAAAAGCAGGGAAAATTATTAGAAGACCTATTGAGGGATTATTAAATTATCACAAAGAAAACTTATAGATTAGAAAACTATTTAGAGGCGATCATAGAAATTTCAACATTTACATCCTTAGGCAATCTACTTACTTCAACAGTTTCTCTAGCAGGAGCCTGATCATTACTAAAGTATGATCCATAAACCTCATTAACTTGTTGAAAATCATTCATGTCAGATAGAAATATAGTAGTTTTTACAACATTATCAAATGATAAATTAGCTTCTTCAAGAATTGATTTTAGATTCTCCATAACTTGCTTAGTCTCTTTTTGTATATCATCTAAGACTAATTCATCTGTATTCGGATCAAATGCTACTTGTCCAGATATAAACATTAAATCTCCAGAAATTACTGCTTGATTGTATGG
>CAZXST010000116.1:0-2911 GCA_964643205.1 uncultured Flavobacteriaceae bacterium
AGTGGATTAAAATTGTTTCTATTAAAAACAGGTCTGTTAAGTTTGTGATTATAGATGTCGAAAGTTGGAATATTAGACAATAATGGGATTGTAGATAAATCCTTAATATTTTCCTGATATATATTAACTCTATTTCTAAGAATATCTTTTATATCTTTTACCCTAATAGGTCTATCTAAAATTTGATCATTTAAGTTTTGACCATATGCTTCTTCTAATTTTTTGAGTTCCGACTTAGAAAATGGCAAATCCACATTTGATGGATAGTGAGTTACCCACTCATTATGTTTTTTGAAATCATTTTGAGCGATTAAAGCCCCAATGTTTGAAAAAATTACAATAGAAAAAAAAAATATAATTTTTCTCATTAAAATATGTGTAGTTAGAAAGATGCTAATTTAATTTATTTTTTTCAAATAAGGGCAAATTTACTTAATATCAATAAGTTTGATTTTATTATATTGAATATGGAAATAGGAATGATATTTCATTATATTTGTACAGATTAAAATCATATTAATTAATAGACAATGAAACTGGAAAAATTTATTTCAAATAATGAAGAACTTGGTGAAGACCACGTGCAAACCTCAGATGTAACTCCTATAAGAGAAGATGCATTTGAAAAATCAGATGAAGAGAAAACATCAATTATAAAAAAGAATATTAGAGAAATTATGCACACTCTTGGACTAGATTTAAATGATGATAGTCTAATGGGAACCCCTGCAAGAGTAGCTAAAATGTTTGTGAAAGAAATTTTTTCTGGTCTTAAACCAGAATTAAGACCAAAATCTTCCACATTTGAAAACAAATATAATTATGGCGAAATGCTAGTTGAGAAAAACATTAATGTCTACTCAACATGTGAGCATCATTTACTTCCAATTGTTGGCAAAGCACACGTAGCTTATATTTCTAGTGGAACAGTAATTGGATTATCAAAAATTAATAGAATAGTTGAATATTATTCAAAAAGACCCCAAGTACAAGAGAGGCTCACTAAACAAATAGTCTTAGAACTTCAAGAGGTTTTAAAAACAGAAGATATTGCATGTGTTATTGATGCAAAACATTTATGCGTTAACTCCAGAGGAATAAAAGATATTGATTCTAGTACAATTACATCTGAATTTGGTGGAAAATTTAAATATGATCAAACAACCAAAGATGAATTCCTAAAATATATTCAACTAGAAACTTCATTTAATGGTCTATAAAATGTAATTTTATTAAATGCCTTCTGACAAAAGTAATAGCATAAAAATCTACAATTCTTTAACTGGAAAAAAAGAATTATTCAAGACTATTACAAAAGGATATGTAGGAATGTATGTCTGTGGACCAACAGTTTACAGCAATGCTCATCTTGGAAATTTGAGAACTTTTATTTCGTTTGATACTATATATAGATATCTAAATCATATCGGTAAGAAAATAAGATATGTGAGAAATATAACTGATGTGGGGCATATGGTTGATGATAATACTGAAGATCGAATTAGTGAAGAAGCTAGGATTGAAAAAGTTACTCCAATGGAAGTAGTTCAAAAATATACCAATGATTTTCATGATTGCACAAAAAAGTTCAATTTAATGTCGCCAAATATAGAGCCTACAGCACAAGGACATATTATTGAGCAGATTGAGTTAATTAAAAAAATATTGGACAAAAAATTGGCTTATGAAAAAAATGGTTCTATATACTTTGATGTTATAAAATATAATAATTCGAAAAAATATGGAATTTTAAGCAAAAGAAATATTGAAGATCTAATACATAACACTAGAAAATTGGATGGTCAATCTGATAAAAAAAATCCTCAAGATTTTGCACTTTGGAAAAAAGCAGAGCCTCAACATATAATGAAATGGAATTCTCCTTGGAGTTTAGGTTTTCCCGGATGGCATCTTGAATGTACTGCTATGAGTAGTAAATATTTAGGAGAGAAGTTTGATATTCACGGAGGTGGAATGGACTTAAAGTTTCCTCATCACGAATGTGAAATTGCTCAAGCAAATGCATGTTTTAATACAAATCCAGCAAATTATTGGATGCATGCAAATATGCTAACCCTTAATGGGAGTAAGATGTCAAAATCAACTGGTAATACTATTTTGCCAAAAGAAATTTTTTCAGGTGATAATAAAATTCTATCCAAAGCCTTTTCTCCAAGTGTGATAAGATTTTTTATGATGCAAGCTCATTATAGAAGTATTCTTGACCTAAGTAATGATGCTCTGGTTGCTTCGGAAAAAGGATATAACAAGTTAATGGACGCTATTGATAATGTAGATAATTTGAAAGTTTCAAGTAAAACAGATTTTAATGTTAAAGATTGGATAAGTAATTGCTACGGGGCAATGAATGATGATTTTAATACACCTATTTTAATTGCACAGATTTTTGATGTAGTAAAATTCATAAATCTAGTTAAAACTGAAAAGGCAGGGATTAACAAAAATGATCTTAAAGAAATCAAAATAAAACTAAACGAATTTGTCTTTGATGTGTTAGGGTTAGAAAAAAACAAATCAAAAACAAGTGATGATAAAATTAAGTCTGTAATTGAAATATTAATTGAATTAAGAGATAAAGCTAGAAATGATAAGGATTTTGAATTAAGTGACAAGATTAGAGATGATTTAAAAAATGCAGGTATAATTTTAAATGATAATGATGGTAAAACAGATTTTACAATTAATTAGGATTATAAGAGATGAAACTATTAACATACCCTATGATTCTATTAATTAAATTTTACCAAAAAATAATTTCACCACTAACTCCAGCAACATGTCGTTTTCAACCAACTTGTTCTCAATATTCCATTGAAGCATTGCAAAAACATGGCATATTTTATGGATTGTTTCTTATGTCAAAAAGAATTTTAAGTTGTCATCCTTGGGG
>CAZXST010000117.1:0-2902 GCA_964643205.1 uncultured Flavobacteriaceae bacterium
CTATGTTAGCGGAAGCTAAAGTAGATGTACAACTAATGTCAAGTTTATCAAATAGCATCAAGGATTTTGAAGCTTCTGCTAAATCTGGAGCAAATAGTGCATCAGAACTTGCAAAGATAAACAAGGAGTTTGCTAACAATGCAACGCAACTTCAAAGACAAATGGAGTCATTGGCTAATAATCTAGAATCGTTAAACAGTGTATATGGAGGAGTCCTTAGCGCTATGAATAAAAAGTAATAAGAAACATCTTAATAAGATTTTTTATTAAAAATATTAATTTTTTAAAAAAATAAAATTATGGCAAGTGGTAAAGAAACACCAAGGCAAAAGATGATTAATCTGATGTATTTAGTATTTATAGCAATGCTTGCTTTAAATATGTCAAAAGAAGTTTTAACAACTTTTGGAGAAATTGATGCAAAGGTTAGTAAGTCTACTACAAATATTAAAGCTAAAAATGCTTCTGATTTAGATGATCTTAGAAAAGATGCAGAAAATGATGCAGCAAACTGGGCTGATGCATATGAAATGGTTGATGAAATATCATCTTTAGCTAATGCATTAGATACATATATTAATAATGAAGTAAAATTTCCTATTACAATGAAGGAGGATAAATATGATAAGAACAGAGATGGAAATACAAAGGATTTAATTCCTGATTATGAAGTAATGGATAATGCAAAGGAATATGATGAACTATTTTTTAAGGGTGATAAATTCACCCCTACTGGAGATAGTTTAGTGATGTATATTAATAGATTTAGAGAAGGATCTATTGTTGCATTGGATAGTCTAAAGGAAGGAATACAACCAGAAAGTGTAATAGAGGAAATTAAAGCATTAATTGTGGAAAAATTCTCAACTAATGATGTTATTGATGGTAAAGGAATAGAAAAAGCTTGGTTAAAATACAATTTCGAGCATTTTCCTCAAATAGCATCTACTACAAAATTAACGTTGATGCAAGAAAATGCACAGAATATTATTACTAGATTAATTGCTGCAATAAGAGGTGAGACATTAACTGAAATAACTAAGGCAAATAAACAAACAGCATTTGCACAAGGAGTTGATGTATTTTTTACAGATCAAAAATTAGATGGTAAAGTTGTTTTAGGTAAGTATGATGATAATTTATTTGCTAACAGAGTAACTATTAATGGAACAGAGTATGAGGGACCTGAAATAATGGAGGGTGGACAAGTTAACCTTGATAAAGTAGGGATTAATGTTGGAGGAACACCGGGAGAGAAATCATTAAAGGTAAAATTTGAATTTGATAGGTTTGAAAATAAAAAGGATACAACTTATGTTGTAGAAATGGATCACAAATATGCTGTTGTGCCATCCCTTGCAAATATTAGTAACCCTGATATGTACGTGGTATACAAGGATTTAGAAAATACTTTAAATATATCAATGGCAGGTGTTGCAGATAATAAGCTGCAGATTATAAATCCTGAAACCCTTACAAAAAAGTCAGACGGTGTATATATAATGAAGGGAGAAAAAGGGAAAAAGAATAAATCTGGAGATAATGTAGTTGATATAATTGTTGGAGTTAAAGGAACAGGTGTAACAAGTAAAGTTACATTTGAGGTTCTAAATATTCCTGATCCAATAGCATCATTTAACGGAAAGCCAAAAGTAACAAAATCATCTAGAAAACGTATAGCAACAAGTAGAATTCAGGCTTCATTTGCTGATCCAAAATTAGCAAAGGCATTAAAATTAGATATTGAAAGTTTTGTAGTTAAGATAGGTACTGCCCAGAAGAAAGTAACTGGTAGCTCAGCTTTCCCTAAATCTATTAGAGACGCTATAGTAAAAAATGCAAGAAAAAATTCAGTTATAACTATTAAAGATATTGTTTGTACTTCAAAAAAGTATCCAAAGAAGAATTTCCTTCCTTTGCCAATATCTATGGAGGTTATTGATTAATTATAAAGTATGAAAATTAAAAATATTATATACATATTTGTTTTTCTATTTTGCTCAAATGCAATTTACTCTCAGTATAGATCTGGGATCAGTAACTTATTGAATGCAAAGGACCCTACAGATATTGGAGTGAGAACTGCTCAACAAATAAATGCAGATGAACAAAGGCCATTAGAGTATGGATTTGTTGATGATAAAGATATTCTTTGGTCTACAATGATTTGGGAAGTTATAGATCTTGATGAAAGAATTAATTTTCCATTGCTATATCCAGTGGACACCACTGTAGTAGGTCCTGAGAGAAGACCAATGCTTTGGTGGTTAAAGCAAGAGATTACCAGAGGAAGATTAGATGTATATGACCCTGAGTCTGAAGATGGGGAATTTCGTAGACAATTAACTGATCCAATGGAGTTAGAAAATATTTGGAGAAAACAGTCAGTTTTAGAGGCAGGAAAAGTTACTATTGAAGATTTTCAAACCTTTATTGATGAGGATCTTTTAACAAAAGAATATGACAGATTTGGATTTATTCCATATGAATATTACGATATTGAATTGGAGGAACAAGTTATTCTTTCAGAAGAACAGAAAGCTGAAATTAGGGCAGATTCAATTGGAACAGTTTTCCCTTATAAAATTAAGAATCCAAAGGAACTTAATTTTAATGTTTATCAAGACTCAATTTTAACCTTTGAATTATATAATGGTTTTAGGCAGGATATTCCTGTTAGAAAGGTTATGCCTGGTTATCAGAAATCAGATCTTGAACCTGAAGAAATTACGGATATTAGAAGAATCTGTTTACAATTAATTAGAGATTATTGGATAGAAGACACTCATTTTATTTGGGAGGATCTTAAGTTTGATCAAGTCAAAAAGTGGCTAATTAAAGGATTGTGGTATTTTGACAAAAAATATGCTGAATTAATCTATAGGCCTATAGGTCTTGCCCC
>CAZXST010000118.1:0-2864 GCA_964643205.1 uncultured Flavobacteriaceae bacterium
AATTTTTTTTTTAAATTAAATGAACAATAAATTCAAACCTAATCCAATGATTAAAATATTAAAGTTATTATTAGTATTATTTTTTATAAATAATGCTTATTCTCAAAAGAATAATAAAAAACCTAATTATCCCTTAGCTACATCTTCTGAAGAAAGATTTAATGGATATTTAGACAGGGTTTACTTAGAAGAAAATTCTATAGTAAAAAATATTAATTTCAGAAATATAGGTCCTACAGTTATGAGTGGAAGAGTAACTGATTTGTCAGTTAATCCAAAAGATCCATCTCATTTTTATGTTGCATATGCTTCTGGGGGATTATGGGAAACCAAAAATAATGGAAACAGCTTTAACCCCATTTTTGATAATCAGATGGTGATGACAATAGGAGATATTGAGGTTGATTGGGAAAATGATATAATCTATGTAGGTACAGGTGAAAATAATTCAAGTAGATCTTCTTATTCTGGAAATGGAATTTATAAATCTTCTAATGGAGGGAAAGATTGGACTCATATAGGATTAGAAGAATCTCATCATATAGGTAGAATTATAATTCATCCAGAAGATAATAATATTATATGGGTGGCTTCATTAGGTCATTTATATTCTTCAAATAAGGATAGAGGTTTGTATAAGACAACAGATGGAGGGGTTACATGGAGAAATACTCTCTTTATCAATGATATGACAGGTGCAATTGATTTAGTCATTGATCCATCTAATCCTGACATTCTCTATGTATCAATGTGGGAGAGAGAAAGAATGGCTTGGAATTTTGATGGTTCAGGATTTGGATCTGGCATATTTAAATCAACTGATGGTGGTGAAAATTGGAAAAAGATATCGGGTGGATTAAGTGGATTTCCTGATACAGAGGGAACAGGTAGAATTGGGTTAGATATATCGAAATCAAATCCAAATATTATATATGCAATCTTAGATAATCAGGATAGAAAAGCTTCTACTCCATCTGAACAAAAGAATGATGATCTTACTAAAGATATGTTGAGAGATATTTCAATTAATGATTTTCTAAAATTATCTGATAAAAAATTAAATAAGTTTCTGAGATCAAACAGGTTTCCTTCTGAATACAAATCTGATAAAATAAAAAAATTAGTTACAGATGGAAGTATTGATCCAATTTCTCTAGTTGAATTTTTAGAAGATTCAAATAGTTTGCTTTATGAAACTCCAGTAATAGGAGCTGAAGTTTATTCTTCTCAAGATTATGGAATAACATGGAAGAAGGTAAATGAGGATGAATTAAGTAATCTATACTTCTCTTATGGTTATTATTTTGGGGAAATTAGGGTAGATCCTCAAGATCCAGCAAAATTATACGTATTGGGTGTTCCTCTTTTGAAATCAATTGATTTTGGAAAGACATGGAAGTCTATAGGCTTTGATAATATGCATGGTGATCATCAAGCTTTGTGGGTAAACCCTAATAGATCTGGTCATCTTATAGCAGGTAATGATGGTGGTTTGAATATTTCATATGATGATGGTAAGAATTGGATGAAACATAATAGCACTTCTGTAGGTCAATTTTATGATATAAATATTGACATGAATGATCCATATAATGTTTATGGAGGATTTCAAGATAATGGTGTATGGATGGGGCCATCAAATTATAAGTCAAGTTTAAGATGGCATAGTTCAGGTCAATATCCTTGGAAATCTATTTTTGGAGGAGATGGTATGCAAACTGAAATAGATTTTAGAGATAACGAGACAGTATATACAGGATCTCAATTTGGAAATTATGCTAGAGTTAATACGCGAACAGGCGAAAGAAAAAGAATTACTCCTAGTCATAAGTTAGGAGAGAGGCCATATAGATGGAATTGGGAAACGCCAATTTATTTATCTAGACATAATCAAGACATTCTTTATATGGGATCTAATAAATTTCATAGGTCTTTAAACCAAGGAAATGATTTTGAAACCTTGTCAGCTGATCTTACAAATGGTGGTATAAAAGGTAATGTAAGTTATGGTACTTTAACTACTATTATTGAATCTAAATTAAAGTATGGTTTGATTTATGTTGGTAGTGATGATGGCTTAATTCATGTCTCAAAAGATGGTGGTTTTACATGGAAAAATATTAGTAGTTCTTTGCCCAAAAAAATGTGGGTAAGTGGAATATATCCTTCAAAATTTAAAGAGAGTAGAGTTTATTTATCACTAAATGGTTATAGATGGGATAATTTTGAGTCGATGGTATATGTTTCTGAAGATTATGGTTCTAATTGGACTAAGATAGGTCATAATATCCCTGATGAGCCAGTTAATGTAATAATTGAAGATTTAAAGAATGAAAAACTTATATATGTGGGGACAGACCATGGATTATATGCATCTTTAGATTATGGAAATTTATTTTTTGCTTTCAGTGGTGGATTACCAAATGCTCCAGTTCATGATTTAGTTATTCATCCAAGAGAAAATGATTTAATAGTAGGCACACATGGAAGGTCAATTTATGTAACAAATATAGAAGTTCTTCAAAAATTAAATCAGAGTATATTAGATAGTGAACTATATATTTATGATTTAGATAAAGTAAAATTTTCATCTAGATGGGGTTCAGAAAATTGGTATGGGAATACGATAGAACCAGATATTGAAGTTATTGTTTTTTCTAAAAATAAATCTCAAGTTGATTTTCTTGTTAAAAACGATTCCAGAATCATTTTTAACAAAACCTATAACTTAGATCAAGGATTAAATTTTATTAAAAACAATTTATATGATAAGGATAACAAAAAATACATTGAAAAAGGAGAATATATTATTCAAGTAAAAAATACTATTTCCTCTAATGAAAATAAATTGATAATTAATTAAA
>CAZXST010000119.1:0-2862 GCA_964643205.1 uncultured Flavobacteriaceae bacterium
TTGGTCCTAGTGCTGATTTAGGAATTAATGCAGAATTTAAAATTAGTAAAACACTGATGGCTAACCTGTTTGTTGTAAATGGTGAAGGATATAAAAATCTTCAAGACGATGATGGAAATCAAAGATTTGGTATGAGCTTAATTTATAATCCATTAAAAAAATTAACTACTAAATTTTATTATGATACGCATGCATCTGAAAATTCAAAGTCATTGAATAATATTGCATTTTTTGCAGGCTATAAAACTGATTCATGGAGAATTGGTGCGGAATATAATAAAATGGAAAATGGGACGAATTATAAAACTGCCATAGATGATCATAATTTAGATGGCATCTCTTTCTATGGCAGCTATGTCTTCAATAATAAAGTTGAAATATTTGCTAGATTTGATGAAATATCTTCTAATATATTAACTGGTCACGATAATAGCTGGAATTATAATAAAGATGGAGCTCTAATGTTATTTGGAGTACAATACGTAGCCGCTAAAGGAGTCAAGTTTTCAGTAAACTCCAGAAATTTTAATTACATTAATGATGATATAGAAGATTCATCATTTATATATTTTAATGCTGAATTTAAATTATAAAAAATGGAGAATATATACTTATTAATGTTAGTTGCACTAGTGGCATTAGCTATTGCAGATCTTATAGTAGGTGTTAGTAATGATGCTGTTAATTTTTTGAATTCTGCACTAGGAACAAAAGTGCTTTCTTTTAGAACCATTATGATTGTTGCTAGTATAGGTATTGCTGTTGGAGCAGTATTCTCTAGTGGAATGATGGAAGTAGCAAGAAAGGGGATATTTAATCCTGGAGAATTTATGTTCAGTGAGATCATGATAATTTTCATGGCAGTTATGATTACTGATATTTTATTGCTTGACTTCTTTAATACTCTTGGAATGCCAACCTCTACTACTGTCTCTATTGTATTTGAATTATTAGGTGCATCTGTTGCTATGGCCCTAATTAAAATTGGACTAGATAATGGTAGTTTTTCAGATCTAGCAATGTATATTAATACAACAAAAGCAACTCAAATAATACTTGGGATTCTACTCTCGGTGGTAGTGGCATTTTCCATTGGTGCAATAGTCCAATGGATATCTAGACTTTTGCTTTCTTATGATATTTCATCAAAAGCAAATTGGATCGGAGCAGTGTTTGGAGGTGTGGCACTAACTGCTATTACCTATTTTATTCTAATGAAAGGGATAAAAGGCACAACATATGCAAAAGAAAGTTTTGATATCATTGGGGGAGTGACAATTACAAATTATTTGGAATCTAATGTTGTTTCAATTGTTGCAGTTAGTTCTCTGTTTTGGTCATTGCTTTCTTACTTTTTTATAAGTGTAATGAAAGCAGATATTTATAAAATAATTATTGCTGTTGGTACATTTGCATTGGCTTTAGCCTTCGCAGGAAATGATTTAGTGAATTTTATTGGAGTACCTATTGCAGCTTGGCAATCTTATGAAGCTTGGATGGTTTCAGGGCTTGCTGCAAATGAATTTAGTATGCAAGTTTTAGCTTCTAAAGTTCCCACACCAAATTATCTTTTATTTGCTGCTGGTATTATTATGGTACTAACGTTATGGTTTTCTAAAAAGGCACATCGTGTTGTTAAAACATCTATAGATTTGTCAGAACAAGGAGAGACAGAAGAAAGGTTTAGCCCTAATTTTTTATCAAGATCATTGGTAAGAGCAGGCTCAAATTCTTCTGATTTTATTACAAAAATTTTACCAGATTCAATCAATAATTTTATTGAAAAACAATTCAAAATCCCTGATCTGCCATCAAACAAAATAAGTAAAAAAGACAGGCCTGCATTCGATGTAGTTAGAGGTTCTGTAAATTTAATGGTTGCAAGTATTTTAATTTCCATTGCAACATCCTATAAATTACCTCTTTCAACAACTTATGTAACTTTTATGGTTGCTATGGGGACTTCCCTTTCTGATAGAGCTTGGGGAAGTGAAAGCGCAGTATATAGAGTGGCAGGAGTATTAAATGTAATTGCTGGATGGTTTGGAACAGCAATTATTGCATTTGTTGCTGCAGGGACCATTGCCTATTTAATAAACATAAGTGAATTAATGATTGCTGTCTTATTATTTGTTGCTATAATAATAATGATTAGGTATTATACCAATAGCAAATCTAAAGGTAGTAATATTATAGATGAAGCCCTAGTAATAGCTGAGAGTAGCTCTCTACAAGGTGTTATCCATGAAAGTGCAAAAACTATTTCTAAAGTAATTAAGCGTGGTAATAAAGTTTACAATAACACTGTAGAAGGACTATCTAAACAAGATCTTAGCCTGCTAGATCAAAATAATAAACAAATTGAGAAATTATCTCTAGAGGTAGATAATCTAAAAGATAAACTGTTTTACTTTATTAGAAATCTAGATGAATCTAGTTTAGGAGCTAGCAACTTTTATATAAATCTTTTAGGATTCCTTCAAGACATAACTCAATCCTTAGAATATATTTCTAAAATTAGTCATAAGCATATTAAAAATAGTCATAGTAAATTAAGACTAAGCCAAATAAGAGATTTAATAGAAATTGACGAAGCCATAAATGACTTATTTGAAGAAATAAAAATTTCATTTGAAACACGATCATTTCACAAAATGGAAGTTATTTTAAAAAACAAGAACAAACTATTTGGGATAGTTGAGGATAAGATTGAGGCTCAAATTTCTAGAACAAGAACAACAGAAGAAAAAAGTCCAAAGAATACAACGCTTTACTTTAGTATTCTACAAGAGACTAAGGATCTTTTGAAGGCAATAATGAGTTTAATAGAGGAATATTATCTTTCTCATGATGGCAGTATTA
>CAZXST010000120.1:0-2857 GCA_964643205.1 uncultured Flavobacteriaceae bacterium
AATAAATCAAATTTAATAAAACTTAGTTAATATAATTGATTTTTAAAAAATAGTTAACTATAGCTTCTTTCATCAATATTGTTTGTTCTCCAGGTTTTAGATTTGGGAGATTTTCAATTAGTTTGTAATGAGGCCATCCATCATTATCAACATAGTCAAAAGTATAATATCCGTAATCACTTAATAATTTACATACCCCTATATGCATTAGATCTAATTTTTTGTTTTTAGAGAAATTTGCTTTCACATCCCCTAATTCCTGAACTCCAATTAAAAAAATAATTGATTGTATATCAATTATTTCATTTTCAGAAAAATCGTCTGATAATTTTAAAATCAATTTTTTCCATCTGTGTTTTAATTTATCATCCATTCTGATAATCTATCATTTAACAAATATCCCATTAATATAACAACTAAAATTTATTATTTTGTAATATTAAGATTTCTTAATGACTGGAAATAGTATTGACATAGTGATATTAATAATTTTAATCTATGGGGTTATTAGAGGTTTTTATAGAGGCTTATTTTTAGAAGTATCAGCAGTAATTGGGCTATTGTTAGGCTTATACTGCGCAATTAATTTTAATTCAATTATTGGCAAATATCTAATAGAAATCATTTCATTAGAAGAAAATTATATAATCATTATATCCTTTTTAATCACATTAATTATAGTAATTATTTTCTTAAACCTAATTGCAAAATCATTAACTAAGCTAGCAGATGCCATGGCTCTTGGATTACTAAATAAAATTACTGGAGCTTTTTTTGGATTAATTAAGTATTCTATTATCTGTATTGTGTTTGTACTTTTATTTGATACAATAAATTCATCAGTTAAAATAATAGATGAATTAACTATTCTAAATTCATTTTTTTATCCTTATATAAGATATATAAATCAAGAATTATTTCCTCTATTTTTTACTTAATCTTAAGAACCTGAACTATATGGAAGTGATGAATGGTGTAAGTCAATTTTTAACTTTCCATTGACTAGCTTATATCCGAAAGTAAATTCGACCTTTATAATGTCACTACTATTAGACTTAAAATAGTAATTTCCCATTGCAATTGCTCTTTTATTATCTAATATTATATTATTATTCTCAAATTTAATATCTATCCAAGGTTTTTTAGCAAAACCATCATCTTCCTTGCAAAAAGCATCTTTGCCTCCTATGAAATATGATAAAGCCATTTCTTTTGTGTTTCTAAATTGTTGTAAAGAAGCCATGGTAGGCTTAAAAAGAACTGGGCCTGTTTGAAAAAAATATAATTCATCTAGAAAACTTATTGCATATTGCTTAAAGGCATGATCCTCTTTTATAGTGCCCATTTCAATAACAGCATTTGCCCATTGATTTTGAGCTTTTATAACTTGTTCTTTTGTAATCATAATATTTTTACATCAATTAATTGTATATATCCAACCTGACCATTTACCAATCGAATTTTAATCCAATTATTATAATTCTCTATCACTTGTACTTTAGTCCCTTCATGTAACATAAATAGAGTTTCTGACCTAAAATTTGGTTCAGTTTTTAAGTCAGTTTCATAAGAATAAATTATAGCATATTCATTATTGAGATAGTTGTCATATCCTTTATTTCCATTTATTAATGAGGCTAACATAAATATAGATGATATGCATAAAAGTACAAATGTTAATCTTTTTATTCTAGTACTACTGGCAAAGTAGTAAGATAAAAATAATGCTACGATTAAAAAACTAAAAAATATAGAAATGTACCCCCATGTTTCAAAATAAAAAATATTTGAAAAACTATTTAATATTGATTCTGCTAAAGGAGGAGTAATTGGATCTATATCATCAACTAGTGTTTTATTAACTAATTCTAAATTATCTATTATCTCCCTGTCATTAGGATTTAATTGAAGAGCTTTTTCATAGTAATAAACTGAAGAAGCTATACTGTCCAGCCTATAATAAGCATTTGCTAAATTATAATATAATTCAGCAGAGTGAAAATCATTATTAATTATCACTTTATAATTATTAATGGCCTCAATATAGCTGCCTTTATTATATAATTCATTGGCTTCAGAAAAAATGTTCTCAGGATTTATCTGGGCAGATAAAATAAAAGGAGAAACCATCCAAATAATATTTATAGCAATTATAATTTTTTTCATTTTATTGAATTTCATTATCAATTAATGATATTAACTCTAAAGCTCTCTTATAATCCTTATCCATATCAACATAATCAAAAGGAGTGTACCTTGCCATTTGACAATTATTGAATATATCATCTAATAAATCTATTGTTTTTAAACTTACCTCTTTTTTCAATAAAGATTCTCTTATTTTCTTTGCATTATATTCACTATTATCAAACAGTAAAATTGATTTTAAATAATTCATTAAAGCCTTATCTAAAGCTTCATAAAATTTAGTTTTATTTTCAATATTTTTCCTAGCATCTAATAAATATTTCTTTCCTAATTTTTTTGCATTATTAGCCCTAATCCAATTTTTATCCTTTTTCTTTTTATTTAAAAATGTTCTTATCAATAAAACAATAAATAGGATAGCAAATGGAGTTAATAGGATTATCCAAAACCATGAAGAAAAGAAAAAGATTTCTTGATTAATTTTTTGAAATTTTGTTTTTTTCTTGAAGGATAAATTTCCATATTCTACTAAGCCTAACTTGTTTGAATTTCTGTTGTCAATATTGTTTTCTTTTCTAACATTATTAATAATAGCTCCTTTTACATTAATATAATTTACTGCAGAAGTTTGTGTTTTATATTTAGAATCATTTGGATCAAAGTAATTAAATGAAATTTTGGGAATTGAATATTTCCCAGGAGATGATGG
>CAZXST010000121.1:0-2837 GCA_964643205.1 uncultured Flavobacteriaceae bacterium
ACTAAAAATGGAAAAATAAAATTTAATGCAAACATAGTAAAAAATGGAATATTATAATCCTCTATTCTAGTTACAAAATAAGTGACCTCTTCAGGAATATTTGCATACCATATTAACATAAATTGTGAGAACCATAGATAAGCCCAAAATACACTAAAACCAAACATGTATTTTGCCAAATCATGAAGATGACTGTCATTAACAAATTTCAAATAACCCCTAGATTTCAAGTAAATTGTCATCAATGCTATTGTTGTTATTCCGCTAACAACCATGCTAGCAAAAACATACCATCCAAATAATGTACTAAACCAATGAGGGTCTACACTCATCACCCAATCCCAAGACATCATTGATTCTGTATAAATATAAAAGACCAGGAATCCAGCTGAAATTTGAAAATTTCTTTTAAAATTTTTATTGTCATTTGCAAGGTCTTGAGCTAAAGAAAATTTTCTAGAAAAATATCTATATAAACTCCATCCTCCAATAAATATTAACCCTCTTATTAGAAATGCAGTTTTATTCAACCATCCTGATTTTGCTTGTATCAATTTATCATGGGCGACAACATCAGGATCCATCCAAATAAATAAATGTTTGTCTGCAAAAAATGCTATAGCAAGTACTATTAAAGCTCCAGGCAATAAATAATATGTTATGGCCTGCATTACCCTAAATAATACTGGAGACCATCCTGACTGTGATGCGTACTGAATTGCATAAAAAGCTAGTGCTCCAAGTGAAATCATCATAAAGAAAAATGCCGCTACATATAAAGCTGCATATGGACGATTGTGAATCTGATGCATAACATGCTCTGCATGCTCGTCATCATTAGAAGATTCATGAGAATCATTATGATGATCCTCATTAATTTGTTCCATATGATCTGATTGCTCTGCATGTGATGATCCATGAGAAGATTCATGCATTAACATTTCTTTTACTTGATCAATAGTCTTATGAGATTCCATATAGCTATAGGTCCAGCCTATACTTCCTAATAGAATTAGCGTAAATGAAAAAATCTTAATACCATTTGAAATTTTATACATATTATAATTCAATTATTTTTTTAAATCTGATTTTAATTTCATCACATATGATGTTACAAGCCATCTTTCATTTTCATTTAATTGATTTGCATGAGATCCCATGGTATTTCTCCCATAATAGATAACATGATATACACTCCCCTCAGTTATATCCCTTCCTTGATCCGCATAACTTGGAATACCTAATATTTTTTCTCTTTTCATTAAAATTCCCTGTCCATCACCCTTATTGCCATGACAAACTCCACAGTAGATTTCATATAATTCTTTAGCTTTAGACATGTTTATTTCATCATCCTCTAATGGGTTTTGAAGATTGTTTTTTGCTAATTCATATCCTGAATTTGAATCTTCATATTGATATATTGAATGCCCTCTAGGGATGGTTGCATCCACAGGATTTAAAGCTGCCTGACCATTTTCAAAAAGCATATTCTCTGCGTAGGTCTCATATCCAGTTGATTCGTACATGTTTGGCATATATTCATAATTTGGGTATTCATTATTTTTACATGAATTAAAAAATAATGCAATAATTATTATTACTATTTTGTAAACTATCCTCATAATAATTAATGTTCTTTTGAATCAATTATATTAATTTCAACAGCCCCAGAATTCTTCAATAAATTTTTTAATTTTCCTGTAACCTCACTAACAGATATTTCAATTAAGAAATGATCATCGGTAGTTCTAGGATCAGGATTTTCTGCAGTCTTGAAAGGCCACATTTTACTTCTAAGATAGAAAGTTATAACCATTAAATGAGCAGCAAAAAATACCGTTAATTCAAACATTATTGGAACAAAAGATGGCATATTTTCAATGTAACTAAAACTCGGTTTTCCTCCTATGTTTTGTGGCCAATCTGCAATCATTGTATAGTTCATCATTAAAATTGCAACTGTAAATCCAATACATCCGTAAATAAATGATGCAATAGCTATTCTAGTTGGCTCTAGTCCTAATACTTTATCCAGACCATGAACATGGAATGGTGTATATACCTCCTCTATATGATATTTGTTCTCTCTAATAGTCTTAATAGCAGACAATAAAATATCATCATCATTATATAAAGCACGAACTATTTTGGCAGGTTTCATTTATTAGTTATTTGTTTAATTTCTTTATTACTGATGTTCTTTTATCAGCACCTGTTCCAGTTAATGATTTTCCAGATTCTCTTAATGTCTTATACTTCTGCCCTGAAGTTTTTAATATTGTTTTTACCTCAGCTTGAGCAATTACAGGGAATGTTCTAGCATATAATAAAAATAATAGAAAGAAAAACCCTATAGTTCCCATAAAAATACTAATATCAACAAAAGTTGGCGAGAACATAGTCCATGATGATGGCAAGTAGTCTCTATGAAGTGAAGTAACAATAATTACAAAACGCTCAAACCACATTCCAATATTTACTACAATTGATATAAAGAATGAGAATACAATACTTGTTCTAAGTTTTTTAAACCACATAAGCTGAGGAGAAAAAACATTACATGTCATCATTGACCAATAAGCAAAAGCATATGGCCCAGTTGCTCTATTTAAAAATGCATATTGTTCGTATTCTACTCCAGAGTACCAAGCAATAAAAAGCTCAGTAATATATGCTACTCCAACTATAGACCCTGTAATCATTATAACAATATTCATTAGCTCAATATGTTGTACTGTAATATATTCTTCTAAGTTGCAAACTTTTCTCATAACAATTAGCAAGGTTTGTACCATTGCAAAACCAGAAAAAATTGCTCCAGCAACAAAATAAGG
>CAZXST010000122.1:0-2823 GCA_964643205.1 uncultured Flavobacteriaceae bacterium
AGTGGAATTCATTTTAACAATATTTTAGATAAAATAGGGTTTATAAATATTGAAAACAGAGCCCAAACCTTTGGGGCAACTACAATATATGTGGCAAATAAGAAATAGTATGAAAAAACTCTTATTAACATTAATTTTTATTCTCTCAGTAAACATTGGATATTCTCAGTTGTTCACTAAGAAAAAGATTCTTAATAATGAGAATTTTGACAAACCTACCATAAGTTGGGGTTACTTTTTAGGTATGAATAACTATGACTTTAATTTTGATTATAAGGTTAATTTAAAAGATATTCAAACCGAAAAAAGTTTTGGTTTTAATGTTGGACTGATTGGAAACCTAAGAATTAATGATTATTTAGATATTAGACTTGAACCCGGGCTTGTTATGTCTAAAAGGAGTCTTATTTATGATCCTTCATATTTTAATGAAACAGAATTTAATCAGACGCAACATCAAAGAGATCTTAAATCAACCTATATACATTTTCCCTTACTTGTTAAAATATCAACTAAAAGGGTTAATAATATCAAGCCATATATAACTGGAGGCATTTCAACTGCTATAAATCTATCAAGTAAAGAAAAAAGTTTAGATGATAATTTGCTTGGTCAATTTAGAACAAAGAAGAATGTATTCTTTTATGAATTAGGATTTGGAATTGATTTTTACTTAGAATGGTTTAAGTTCAGTCCTTCCATTAGGGGAATTTTTGCAATAAGTGATGAATTAGTTGTTGATGAGGATCCACTTAGCCCTTGGACAAGTAATATAGAATTTATGAAAACAAGTGGAATTGTTGTGAACTTTACCTTCCAGTAGATCTATTTTTTAATTCAGATAAAATTATTGCTACTGAATTTGCCACATTGATGCTCTCAATATCATAATTAGAATTATATCTGGGAATGGTAACTCTATTTTTGATTATTTTTTTAATTTCCGGGCTTAATCCTAAAGATTCATTTCCAAAAACTATAATTTGATTCTCCTGAAAGGGGAATTTATTCATTGACTCTCCTTTGAGATCAGCTGCAACTACATTTAATTTTTTTTTGATCAGTAACTCCTTAAAATCTAAATAGCTAATGTTAACCCTAGAAATTGATCCCATTGAAGCTTGGATAACTTTAGGATTATAGCAATCAACTGTTTCTGTGTTACAAATCAAATCTTTAATACCAAACCAATCACAAAGTCTGATTATTGTACCCAAATTACCTGGATCACTAATATTATCCAGAGCAACAATTTGAGAAGTAAAATCTATTTTATTAGGCTTTGGAATCCTAAAAATGCCTACAACTTTATTTGGAGTTTTTAAATTGCTTATCTGTAATAAATTAGTTTTTGAAATCTTAGTATATAGTTTGTCTAAGGACTCATATTTTGATGAAGTAGAATAAACTTTTACTAATTCTAGTGAAGAATCTATTAATTCATCGACTATTTTTTCTCCTTCTACTATAAACTGATCAGACTTTATTCTATTCTTTTTTATCTTTAAAGAACGAACAAATTTAATTTCATTTTTTGTAATCATTTTACTAACAAAATAAGTAACTTCGTAAAGATAAAATTTATACTTTTTAAAACCTAAATCAAACCAAATTACAATGAGTCACAATATAAAACCCGGAGTTGCCACAGGAGATCAAGTTCAAGAGATTTTTAGACTCGCTAAAAGCAAAAATTTTGCGCTTCCCGCTGTAAATGTTATTGGATCAAGCAGTGTTAATGCAGTTCTTGAAACTGCAAAGGAATTAAATGCACCTGTAATTATCGAGTTCTCCAATGGTGGAGCTTGTTTTAATGCTGGTAAAGGGCTAGATAATACCGATCAAAAAGCTGCTGTTTCTGGAGGTATTGCTGCAGCAAAACATATACATACTATGGCTCTTTCTTATGGAGTTCCAGTAATATTACATACAGACCATTGTGCAAAGAAATTACTACCATGGATTGATGGTCTTATGGATGCAAATGAAGATCACTTTAAAAAACATGGAATTCCACTTTATAGCTCTCATATGCTTGATCTATCTGAAGAACCTATTGAGGAAAACATAAGTATCTGTAAAGAATATTTAGCTAGAATGTCAAAAGTTGGGATTACTCTTGAGGTAGAGCTTGGCATTACCGGTGGTGAGGAAGATGGTGTGGATAATACTGATGTTGATAATTCAAAACTATATACCCAGCCTGAAGAAGTAGCCTACGCATATGAAGAGTTAAGTAGCATTAGCAATAGGTTTACAATAGCTGCAGCCTTTGGAAATGTTCATGGGGTATATAAACCTGGAAATGTAAAATTAACTCCAAAGATTCTTAAAAATTCTCAAGAATATGTTTCCAAAAAGTTTAATCTTCCTGAAAATCATATTGATTTTGTTTTTCATGGGGGATCAGGGTCCTCTGTAGAAGAAATAAGAGAAGCTATTGGTTATGGGGTAATTAAAATGAATATTGATACTGATATGCAATATGCATATATGGAAGGAATAAGGGATTATTTTAAAAATAATTCAGAGTATCTTCTATCGCAAATTGGTAATCCAGATGGAGATGATCTCCCTAATAAAAAGTATTATGATCCTAGAAGATGGGTAAGAGAAGGTGAGAAAACATTCGTAGAAAGGCTTAAAAAAGCATTTAAAGACCTTAATAATATTGATACTTTATAAAATTATGTAGATTTGCTTATTATCTTTTAAATAGTTTCTAATGGCTTGGTTCAAAAGAAAAAGTAAAGGAATTCAGACACCCACTGAATCCAAAAGAGATATTCCAAAAGGTTTATGGTATAAATCCCCTACTGGAAA
>CAZXST010000123.1:0-2803 GCA_964643205.1 uncultured Flavobacteriaceae bacterium
TATGGTTTAATGATGAGTTACTTGTAATTGAGCAACATTAATAATTTCTTTTCAAAATTTAAATTGAACCATTCACACCATAAAAATCACATAATTTTTTTAAGACCATTCTAAAATTATTTTACCACAATTACCTTGTTTCATAATTTTAAAAGCCTCCTCAAATTCAGTATAGTGAAATTTATGAGTGATAATATTTTTTATATTAAAACCACTCTGGATTAAAGCTATCATTTTATACCAAGTTTCGTACATCTCTCTGCCGTATATGCCTTTAATTGTTAACATCTTAAAAATAATTTCATTCCAGTTTACTTCAAA
The DNA here is from genome assembly GCA_964643205.1 of uncultured Flavobacteriaceae bacterium. GTDB lineage: Bacteria > Bacteroidota > Bacteroidia > Flavobacteriales > Flavobacteriaceae. The sequence goes on from CAZXST010000123.1 coordinate 322, forward strand.
AGCAGCTGGAGCTATTCCAAGAATTGCTATTTTACCACCATTATTCATTACTTTAATCATATCATTAAATGCTTTGCCTGAGCCTGACATTTCCAAACCAATATCAAAACCTTCTTTCATATTATTAAGTTCCATAATTGATTCAAGAGTATTTTGTTTAATGTTATAAGATAATTTTATATCTAAATTTTTAGCTAAATTTATTCTTTCGCTATTAATGTCTGTTAAAATAACTTTTCTTGCTCCAATAGTTTGGCATAGTTTTGCTGCCATAATACCAATTGGACCTGCCCCAGTAATTAATACATCCTCACCAACTAAATCAAAACTAAGAGCTGTATAAAAAGCGTTTCCCAGAGGATCAAATATAGCTGCAATATCGTCATCTATATCATCTGGTATTTTAATGATATTGGATTGAGGTACACTAATATATTCAGAAAATGCTCCTGAAATTTGAACTCCAATACCCTTTGTATTTCGGCAAAGTTGTCCTCTTCCAGCACGACAATTTCGACAATATCCACAAACGATATGACCCTCAGCCGATACTCTGTCATTGATTTGAATGTTTTTTACTTTTTTTCCTTTATAATAAACTATTCCACTAAATTCATGTCCAATAATTGTCGAAATGGGTACTGTTTTTTGTGCCCATTCATCCCAATTATAGATGTGTAAATCAGTTCCACATATTCCTGTTTTTTTAATTTTAATTAAAACACTATTATCATCACATTCAGGCATTGGGACACCTTTGAGAGTTAAACCTGTCTTACTTTCATTTTTTACAATAGCTTTAATTGTATTTTTCATTTTAATATTAAATTATGTTTAATTTTCTTGCGACTTCTTCAAAATGTTTGACAGCATATTCTAGATTTTCTTTTGTATGGGATGACGATATTTGAACACGAATACGTGCTTTATTTTTAGGCACAACTGGAAAAGAAAAGCTCACAACAAATATACCTCTATTATTTAATTCATCTGCCATTTGTTTTGCTAATATGGCATTTTCTAAAATTACAGGAATAATTGGATGATTAGATCCTGATAATTTAAAACCTACATTCACCATTTGTTCTCTGAAAAATTGGCTATTAGTGTGCAAAGTCTCTCTGAGAGTTTTGCTATTTTTAACTATATCAAATGCTTTTATAGAAGTAGCAGTAATTACTGGAGCAAGTGTATTAGAAAACAGGTAGGGCCTTGATCTCTGCCTCAACCAATCAATAATTTCTTTCTTGCCTGACGTATAACCACCTGAAGCACCACCTAATGCTTTTCCAAGAGTTCCGGTAACTATATCAACACGATCAATAACTTCACAATATTCAATGCTGCCTATACCGTTTTCACCAAGTACTCCTATAGCATGACTATCATCAACCATAACTAAAGCATTATATTTATCAGCTAAATTACAAATTTCTTTTAGATTTGCAATTATTCCATCCATTGAGAAAACACCATCTGTAACTATTAATCTTGTATTACAATCCTGAGTTTTAATAAGCTGTTCTTCGAGTGAATTCATATCATTATTATCATATCGAAATTTCTTTGCTTTACACAGTCGAATACCATCAATGATAGAGGCGTGATTCAACATATCGGAAATTACAGCATCATTTTCATTCAAGATGGTCTCAAACAATCCAGTGTTGGCATCAAAACAACTTGAATACAAAATAGTATCTTCCTTATGCAAAAAAGAAGAAATCGTTTGTTCTAGATTTTTGTGAACTTCATGTGTACCGCTAATAAAACGAACAGATGCCATTCCAAAACCGTAATTTTCAATTGCTTTAATGGCTTCCTGATTGATTTCCTCATTATTGGCTAAGCCTAGATAATTATTTGCACACAAATTTATAGTGTGTTTTTGTTTAGTTGTCTCAACAATATTGGATTGTTTGGAGAGTATAATTTTTTCTTCTTTATAAAATCCTTCTTTTATTAAATCATCTAAATCCGAAGTTAGTTTGTCTATAATATTAGTCATATTTTGGATCCATGAATAATGCCCGCTGAGAGAAATCCTCCATCAACACCCAAAATCTGACCAGTTATATATTTTGCGTTGTCACTATTTATTAACATTTTAAGTCACTATTTATTAACATTTTAAGTCACTATTTATTGACATTTTGAGAAGAATTATATTTTATTCATTTTTAATGAATAATATTCAAAATATTGAATAAATCAATTTAATATTTTGCCTGATTGTGATTAGTTTTTTTTATAAAAATATTGATAATCTTAATAAGTATTGATCATTAAGTGGGAGGATAAATGAGTAAAAATTTAATAGAAAGACTTGATGATGGGCCTGTTCTTTGTGCAGAAGGATATTTGTTTGCAATGGAAAGAAGAGGATACCTTCAAGCAGGAGCTTTTGTTCCTGAAGTAGTTATTGAACATCCTGAAGTTGTAACTCAACTTCATAAAGAATTTATTAGAGCAGGTAGTGATG
>CAZXST010000124.1:0-2752 GCA_964643205.1 uncultured Flavobacteriaceae bacterium
GTATAATTAGTATACATAGCTGCAGCTGTATCAGTTGTCCCATCATTACTAAATACTCCTATTCCATATTGAGATCCCTCATCTGCAATACTGCTATTTGCCGAAACAAATGCCGATATACCTTGACCCGCCACGGGAGAACCTATCAAATCCCATTCATCATTACCCTCATCTGCTACATATCTTTTGTAGACTATATTTCCACTGGAAGATCCTTCAACAATAATTGATGCAAACTCATTAGAATCTGAATTTAATGTTACTGTTCCTCTATTAACCAAATTTCCAGATAATGTAAGATCACTATCACGATTTATTGTAAGTGTAGCAGAACTATTGACAGTAACATTTTTAGCAACTGCTCCAGAATTCGAAATTGTAGGGTAATTTGATGCTCCAGTTGGTATTAATACATTTACATCAGTTGTAGGAACAGCTCCTGTTGACCAGTTTGTAGTAGTATTCCAATCAGTTGAAGACGCATCAGTTTTCCAAATTGCTGTATGAAATTTAGGTGTCCAATCAATCCCTGCTCTCCAAAGGTCTCCTCCATATTCAAAAGCACCAATATCAGCCGCAGAACCAGCTGAAGTATGTGGAACCAAACTATTCAACTGACCAGTTGTAGATGATGAAGTGTCAACTGTGTTTGTAGGAGAAATCCCTTGATCAACAATTGTGTTATTATTGGTAGGAACATAATCTGCTTCTGATTTTCCATCAGACGAATTATAATTAATTAAATTCTCAACATTCGCATTATAAGTAATTCCTGTCCTTGAAATATTAATTCCATCAATATTGGCTTGAGAGCTTCCATCGCCAGTACCTATATAATAATCATCACTGCTTACACATGCCCTCCAGCTAGATGATTCTTTAAGATATCCAACATCTGATCCTCCATTATTTCCAGCAATGGGCATTGGACTATTAGATGTTAATGAAAATGCTTGAGAAGTTCTATGAGAGCCAATTCTTTCAGCTATATTATTATAAAGCCAAGTATTTGTATTAGAGCAGGCTTCAGATAAAATCACAATATCATTTTTATTATTTATTGTATTTAAAATAGTATTATGGGCAATTATTTGATTATTTCCTTTTACCATTAGCCCATTTGTATTATCAGCAACATTATGATGCATCACACCATAATTACCAGCGCCTGAAGGATCATCTGCTGCAGCATCATATCTGTATGCATATTTTTCTGTATCATAAACAAAATTGTGATGAACATTTGAACCCTCTACAAATTTTGTTGTTCCTTGAAATACTGCCCCATCTGATTGTAACAAACCCGTATTGGAAACCTTATTATATGAGAATTCTGAATCTTTTCCTGGAAGAACAGTGGCGGATGCACCAGTGGTATGAATAGTATTTTTAGTAAATGTATTATCTTCAGCATTGCTTCCGGAGTATATGGTTACCATCAACCCTTCTAGATCGGAGACACTCCAATCTATATGATGAAAATAGTTGTTTTCTATAGTATTATTAGTGCCTTTAATCCTTAATGCTTCTCCTTCTGCGTTTTCGAAAAGACATTTTTTTATGATATTATTATGTGAATTTGCATCTATTTCTAAAACATTTAGCGTTCCCACACCATTTGTTGTACCAAGCATTCTTTGTGATGCAGTTGGATAATAAAAATTGCATTCCTCTATGGTTATGTTTTCAGAATTTACAAAATCAATTGTAGTGGCAAAGAAGTTTATTTTTTTAAATGTAATGTAATGTGCATTATTGAAGGTGACTCTATAATCAGTTGTTTTAGCTTTAATTGATCTTGATGAAGGGTCCAACCCATCGTCTGGGAAAAGATATAACACTTCATTTGACTTATCATGGAACCATTCATTATTTGTATCAATAAAGGATAGTTTTCCTTCAAAAAAGTAATAATGATGTTTGTCCTTATAGGTTCCTATATCTGCTGTATTATATGTAATCACATCATCAGCAGAACCATTCTGCGTATGACCTGTCATCACTACAGACCAAGTCCTGAAAGAACCTATGTTTAAAATTCCTATGGATCCATTAAGATCTAAAGCCCCTGGATCATGTTCATCCTCATCAATTGTAAGTGATCCATCTGAGCTATTATCTTCATCACCTTGAGCCCAAGTAGAATGAGAAAAAATAGAGTCATCATTAAATTGAGCATTTGGCCATCTAGCATTTACCATTGGCACATCATCAACAAAAAGTTGTGTTATATCCGTAGTGTAGGAAGAAAGTTGATAGGCTCCAGAAACGTCGCTATAAGTACTCCAAGTGCCACTTACATCCACTGTCCCATCAATAGTTACAGTTTCTAAAGTCCCATTATCAGTATATGCTTCAATAGTAATCACATTGCCTGAGCTACCATCTTGAGTTATTGTAATTGTTTCTCTATAAGTACCTTCTCTTAAGTATAATGTATCTCCTGCAGAAAGCTGTGTTAATGCGTAAGTAATCGTTTCCCAGGGTGAAGAAATGGATCCATTATTTGAATTACTACCTCCTGAAGCAGATGGAGCTACATAATAAGTACTGGAAAAGGAATTTAGAGAAATTAGAAATAAGAGCGGATAGAGACAAAATTTCATTGAGCTAAAATAAAAAAATTATTTAGAGCTGGTTCCCCAGCCTCTGGCCTTTAATTCAATAGAGGATTCGTCTCTTAAAATTAAATTGCGGCCAGCTTTTTCTTCTTTTATATATCCAATAACAGTCAAATTTGGATTTGCCTTAA
>CAZXST010000125.1:0-1100 GCA_964643205.1 uncultured Flavobacteriaceae bacterium
TCAGCACTCATAATTAATAATGGTAATACAAATAGAATTAAGTATTTCATTTTTTATTCTTTAATTATTTTAATGATTTTGTATTTATTTGATATAACATCTTTAATGTGTAGCAAGTAAATACCATAATCAAAATCAGAGAAATCGATTGTTTTATTATTTGTTTGCAGGATTTTTCTACCATTTATGTCAAACACACTTATGTTAATGTCATCAATGTAATTTATGTATAGTTTATCAGATACTGGATTTGGAAAATAATTTAGATCAAATTCAATTTCTTCAACATTAACACTTAATGTACTACTATTCCATTTCCATATTCCACCAGAAAGTGCACTTTGATTAAAACCACCAGACCATCCAATTTGTTCATTAAGAAAATCTACATATGTGTGTTGTGTTGTATCAATTGGATTCCAATTATACCCACCATCATTGCTAAAAGATGAGCCAGTTCCAGTTGTATAAACTATATCTGTTCCCTCAATGAAACATAAACCATTTGTATATACAGTGCCTGAAATTGTAATCTGATTCCAAGAAACTCCTGAATTTGTTGATCTATAAACATTACCTGAATTATCAACTATAATACCATTATTTGAATCACTAAATGAAACATCCCCATTAACTTCAGCACTTCCAAAATCTGAAATTGGTGTATCATAAACTGACCAGTTATTTCCTCTATCTGTTGAGTGGTAGAGTCTACCTCTATTAGTAGAATACCAGACATTATCTCCTACAACTTCTATTTGTCTAGTATATCCATATTCACCCGTAAGTGGATTTGGAATTGAACTTCCAGGAACTTGAGACCAGTTATTACCACCATCACTTGTCACATAAAGTTCAAATTCTCCATTAATTGGGTCCCCTTGTGCAAAACCAACATTCTCATCCCAAAAATAAACTACGTTAGCAAATGATGAACTTGTATTGTAGCTAGCACTATCTTGTCTATTCCATGTACTACCACCATCAGTTGTTTGAAATATACCACCGGTATCTCCTGCAGATCTTGGATATGCCACAAGCCATGCTTTATTATAATCATAGGCATGAATCATAGATATCCCTAGGTTTACATTTGATAT
>CAZXST010000125.1:1200-2740 GCA_964643205.1 uncultured Flavobacteriaceae bacterium
CCACCTTCAAATGTCCATTCCCAATTATCACCTCCTACTGAATAATTTGAAAAGTTTACTGATTGACCTTCATAGACTATTTGTGGTGAAGCAGTAAATGCAGGAATAGGATCATTAGTATCTGGAAGAACACATATTAGAGCAGCATATGCATCTATTCGATTTCCAATATTTTGATTAATATCTACCCCACTACTAATTAAACAGTCTAAAATTTCAGTTGGAGTTTTACTTGGATTAACGCTAAGCATTAATCCAACTAGACCTGCTGCAAATGGGGCAGCCATAGATGTTCCACCAAATCTTGCATAACTATTTAAATCATTTGTATATACAGTACTTAATAATCCTCCATATGAAAAGCCTCCTGGAGAAGCTATATCAACCCATGAAGGAAATCCAGTATTATAGTTTGAAAATGATGATTTCGTATCATCACTATCAACTGATCCAACTCCAATAACATTAGTATAGGCTGCAGGGTAATATGGAGTGCTAGTATTATCATTTCCAGCGGCACCAACAAAAACAATCTCAGGGTAACTGTTGATTAATTCTTGCATTGCATTCATTGAATTTGCAGATCCATAAGACATGCTGACTACGTTTGCTCCATTTTCACATGCCCATTGTACACCTGCATATCCATTATAAGTTAAATCTGGATTTTGAGAATCTCCAGTGGCTTTAACCGCTATTAATTCTGAATTTCCTCCTAATGATGCTATTCCAGTAGCATTATTAATTTCAGCAGTTGCCAAACCTGCACAATGTGTCCCATGAGACCATGATGAGCTTTGCTGATAAGTTTGTGGAGGGGTTGCATCATTGTCCTCGTCTGCAATATCTATTTGTTTGTAAACACTAAGATCAGTATGGCTTGTTGCTATTGCATTATCAACAATAGCTATTTTAATATTTGAATTCCCAATACTAAGATCCCATGCATCTTCAGAATTCACCAATGTATGATACCATTTATTTGTTCCATTATGATAGCTGTCATTAGGAACAAAAATATTCTTATAAATAGGCTCTTTTTCAGCATATGAAATAATTGAAAGATCATTTAATTTCTCAATCAAATTATCAATCATCTCGTTTTCTAAAAAAATAACTCTATATATTTTTTGTAATTCTCTTTTGTTTGTGAAATAACTAGGTCTTTCAAATTTAAGAATTGTAATTTCACTGAAGATATTCTCTATTTCTGGGTAATTCTCAATTTTTTCAATTAATCCTATTCCATCAAAAGTCTTTTCAGCATCATCTAAATTAACTTCAACAAATTCATTAAGTTTAAACACAATTGTTCCATCTAAAAATTCTGAGTTAAACTCTTGTCCTATTATAATAGATGTAAATAGAAAAAAAATTAGTTTTATTTTTTTCATTTAGTTATTTGCTTTTAATCTAATAACTATAGCACCTCCACGTGCAACACCTCCATATCTATTGGTGGCGGCAAGTGATCTTAATATGGTTATACTTTTAATTTGTTGAGGATCAATAAAAGTAGGGCAATCAGTATAAAGAATTC
>CAZXST010000126.1:0-2674 GCA_964643205.1 uncultured Flavobacteriaceae bacterium
TATGTTGGGGGCGATATTGATAAGATTACTCAAGAATATAGTTTGTCAGGGTTTTTCTTAATTTTTACTATTATACCAATAATATTAGGAGTTTTATCGTTATTATTGCATCCAATACTTAAAAAATTAATGCACGGAATCAAATAAATATGCTTAGACATTTACTTACTATATTAATAGTTTTTAATTTTTTTCAGACTTATTCTCAGGATATAAATTGGCTGACTCTAGATAAGGCAATAGAACTTCAAAAAAAGAATCCGAAGAATATTATAATGGATGTGTATACAAATTGGTGTGGCCCATGTAAGCTCTTAGACAGAAATACTTTTCAAAATAAAGATGTATCAGCATATATTAATAAGCATTATTATGCTGTTAAATTTAATGCTGAAGGAAATTCAAAAGTAAATTATGATGGGAAGTTATTTACTAATCCAAATTTTCAACCTGAGAAAATACAAAGACGAAATGGAACTCATGAGTTAACTAGATATCTGAATGTAAGCGCATATCCAACTATTATTTTTATGGATAAAAATTCAAAATTAATAACTTTCGTTAGAGGATATAAATCCCCTCAACAGATTGAATTGTGGTTAAAGTTATTTAAGGATGATGGATACAAATCAATTAAGACTCAAGATGAATTTAATAAGCATTATGAATCCTTTGTTCCAGAATTTTCCTCTACTAGATAACTATATATGATTTTTGCAGTTTTACTACTTGCTCCTCTTCCTCCCAAACTATTTTCAAGTTTATTGTAGTTGTCAATAATTTTTTCTCTTTCTTTTTTTTGTAAAATTATGTTTAGTTCTTTTATTAAATTTTTCTTAGAACAATCATTTTGTATTAATTCTTTTACTATCAATTTATTTGCAATTAAATTTACTAATGAAATGTAATTTAGATTTTTAATTAATAATTTTCCAATTAAATAGGTGGTCCATGTTGATTTGTAACACACAATTTGAGGCACTTTAAACAAGGCAGTTTCTAAAGTAGCAGTACCTGAGGTTACAATAGCTGCTCTGCAGTTTTTTAATAGATCATATGTTTTGTTCTGGATGATCTCAACATTTCTGTCTTTTGCATAATTTTGATAGACTGACAATTTTTGAGAGGGAGCAGCTCCAATAATAAATTTATAATCTTTAAATTCTGAAACTATACTTAGCATTATAGGTAGTAATTTTTTAATTTCTTGGTCTCTACTACCTGGCAACAATAGAATTGTTTTTTCTTTAACTATTCTTCTTTCTAATTCTGAATCTTTTAAATTATTTGCTCTATAAATTTCATCTAATAAAGGGTGACCAACAAATGAAACATCTAGGCTATGTCTTTCTTTATAGAATTCTTTTTCAAATGGTAGTATTACATACATTTTGTCAACTACATTTTTAATTAATTTGATTCTACTTTCTTTCCAAGCCCAGATTTGAGGTGAAATATAATAATGATTATTATATCCTTGTTTTTTTGCCCATTTAGCAATTCTTAAATTAAATCCTGGAAAATCTATGTATATTATAATATCTGGGTTGTAGTTGAGAATATCAGATTTACAAAATGAAATGTTTTTTATTACTGAGTATAGATTTAGGAATACTTCAAGAAAACCCATGAATGCGTAATCTTTATGATGCCTAACAAGATTATTTGTTTCTTTGTTCATCAAGTCACCGCCCCAGCATCTAAAACTAGCATTTCTGTCCAATTTTTTTAATTCTTTAATCAAATTAGACCCATGCAAATCACCAGATGCTTCACCAGCTATTATATAATATTTCAAATTAAATTATGTTTAATATTAATGTAATTACAGCTATTACTATTGTGGCCATTAATACACCTTTAGCTCTGTAATCTTGCTTTTTTTTGATATATACAAAAAAAACAAGAAGATTCATGATTGCCCCTAAACTAATCAGCTTACTTAAAAATTCTTCTTCAAAGGATTTGACAATGATTTCTATAATTGATGGATCTTCATGGAGAAAAAGAATTGCAAGAATTAAACCAACTATATTAGCAAGAAAACCAGCAAAAAATCCTATAAAAATTTCTTGTTTAATCATTTTAAATTCCATTTAGATATTTCATCAATCTCTGGATATGAAGTCATATCATACATTGTTGGAACTATTGATATATATCCATTACTTAATGCCCATTGGTCAGTATCTTTCCCTTTATCGAGGTTAATGAACTTTCCAGTTAGCCAATAATAGTTCTTTCCATTTGGATTTTGCCTCTTATCAAATGTTTCTTTCCAATAGGATACTGCTTGCCTGCAGACTTTAATTCCTTTATAATTTTTTCTTTTATCTATCTTAGGAAAATTTACATTTAATATTATATTTTTTTTCTTTGATTTTATTAAAACTTCTCTTGATATGATTTCAATGTATTTCTCACATAGCTTAAAGTTAGCATTCCAGCCGTAATCACAGATAGAAAAGCCTATTGATGGTATTCCCTCAACTCCAGCTTCAACAGCTGCGCTCATCGTTCCAGAGTAAATAACATTAATTGATGCATTAGATCCGTGGTTTATTCCAGAAACACACAAATCAGGTTTTCTTTTTAAGATTTCATTAACTGCTAATTTTACGCAGTCTGCTGGTGTTCCTGAAGTACTATATTCAGTTTGAGGTCCATCATCAAT
>CAZXST010000127.1:0-2628 GCA_964643205.1 uncultured Flavobacteriaceae bacterium
ATGGTGTGGTTTGTAGTGGATTATCTGATACATTTACAATTACAGTAAATCCTTCACCTCAAATGGATCCAGTTATTGATCTTGTATTGTGTAATAATGAAATATCTTCTATAATTACATTTACAAGTCCAAATACTGATGGAACTACGACATACAATTGGACAAATGATAATACTTCAATTGGGTTAACATCAAGTGGAACTGGTGATATACCTAGCTTTACAGCAACAAATCCATCAATAGTATCAGAGGGAGCATTAATTACAGTAACCCCTACCTATGAAAATAATGGTATAATTTGTATTGGTTCCCCAGAAACATTTAGTATTACTGTTCTGAGTGAAATAGTTGTAAGTGGTACACCAAGTGATGCGGTTGATTGTGACAATCCAAATAGTGGTAGTATTGATCTATTAGTTTCAGGTGGCTCAGGATCCTATTCCTTCTCATGGAGTAATGGCGCTGATACTGAAGATTTATCCAATGTTCCAGCTGGAGACTATACAGTTGTAGTTACTGATAGTGAAGGTTGTATTGCTGAATCAGGAACATTTACAATATGGAGACAAGATGATTTAATAGTAGATTTACAAACGACTATAGATCCAAATTGTGTTGGAAATTTTGTTTCACAAATTAATGATATAACAGTTTCTGGAGGGGTTCTTCCTTATTCAATAAACTGGTCCAGTGGTTCTGTAAGTATAGATGACAACACTGTTATGACAGCTTATGAAAATGGAACTTATACTGTCTTAGTAACAGATTCATTTGGGTGTCAAGTAGAAACAGAAATAATTGTAGACTTTGATGAACTTGGTGATGCGTCCTTTGATTTAAGTAGTAGCGGTCAAATTGATTGTGGTATTAGTATTTTCAATGAATTAACATTTACCAATACTTCTTCTGGAGACTATATAAGTGTTACCTGGGACTTTGGAGATGGGTCTCCAATTGCAACAGGTGAATCTGTGACATATACATATCCAAATCCTGGCACATATACGATAACTCAAACTGTTGAATATTCTTATGGATGTTCAGAAGTTTATACTGAAGAGATTGATGTAACAGATGGATATGATATAGTACTTCCAACTGCCTTCTCACCAAACAGTGACGGGATGAATGATACTATGAGACCGGTGTATGGATGTCTAAACAGTATTGAAATGTATATATATGATACTTTTGGCTCTCTTATTTATTATGAAAATAATCTTGAATTAATTGGTTGGGATGGTACATTAGAAGGAAGAAAAGCAGAAAATGGAAATTATCTAATAGTAGTTAATGGTGTTTCAATATATCAAGAGAATATAAATCGTCAGGGAGTATTTACTCTTTTAAGATAAAAAAAGAAAATGAAAAGAATTTTATTAATATTAATATTGATTACATGCACGAGAAGTTTTTCTCAAGATGTTGCTTTTACTCAATCTTTTATGATTCCTGAAAGTATCAATCCTTCTTTTTCAGGTTTTTATCAGACAACAAAAGCAGGACTTCTATATAAAAATCAGCAGTGGTCAGGATTTAATTTTAACTTAAATTCTCAATTCATTTATTTTGATGATTGGTATCCTAACCTAAATAGTGGTATAGGAATAAGTTTAATTAATCATCAGGAAACGGTTACTAATTATAATCTTAAGCAAGTAAATTTAAGCTGGGCTTATGATGTTCAAATCGATTATGACTGGCATTTTAGACCTAGTATATCTGTAGGTTTTGGATTTAAGGATTATGGATTTGATAATCTACTTTTTGAAGATCAAATAGACATATATCAAAATTTAATAAGCTCCAATACTTTCGATCCAATTGCATTAAATGAGAACGTGAGATATTTTGATTTTGGCGCTTCATTTTTATTTAATAATGATTATAGTTGGGTTGGTTTAACATTAAGACATTTAAACAGACCAAATGTATCAATGGTTAGCCAGGGAGATGCTCCATTAGATATATTTGTATCCCTTCATGCATCCCTAGAATTACCAGTATTAAATTATAATGATGATAATAGTATATTCCTTATTACAAATTTCATGATGCAAGGGAAATATGATAGGTTCGATTTGGGATTCCAATATGTTTTTGACAGATTTTCTGTTGGACTTACAGCGGCAACAAATCCTATACAAACCTCTGAAAAAAGTCATTTTATAACCTCTGTAAATCCAGTTATTGGAATGGCATGGGAAGGATTTAAATTCGGATATTCTTATGATTTTAATCTAAGTAGAATTGGTGGTGATGGAGGAATTTCAGAATTTTCTATCTCCTACGATTTCTTAAACAATAAGGAGTGTTTTGGATGTCCAGATTGGGGCTCAGGATATAAACAATAGGGAGTTTTTTATTCATTCAGATTGGCATTCACAATATTAATTTATACACTTATTTTTATTAATATTATCCATATATAAAATTTAAAAGAAAAGATTTGAGTTGTTGAAAATCAAATGTATATTTGCTGACGCAATAATATGGTCTGGTAGTTCAGCTGGTTAGAATACATGCCTGTCACGCATGGGGTCGCGGGTTCGAGTCCCGTCCAGACCGCAAAGGACCTCGCAGATGTGAGGTTTTTTAATATTAAGAAATTAAATGGAAAAAGTATTT
>CAZXST010000128.1:0-2599 GCA_964643205.1 uncultured Flavobacteriaceae bacterium
TCAGATCAGCAGCAATATGACTTTCAAAATGAAAAATATAGAAAGATTAATTCAGGAGAATTGCTCGATGGAGATTATAAAAGAGGATTTATAACATCAGGGCTTTGGTCATTATCAAGGCATCCAAATTACACATGTGAGCAATTAATATGGATAATGTTTTATCTGTTTAGTGTTTCTGCAACTGGTCAATGGATAAATTGGTCTATAATTGGCTGTATATTGTTAGTTATTCTATTTTATTCTAGTGCAAAATTTAGTGAAAATATTACAGCTAAAAAATATCCTGACTACAAAAAATATCAAGAAAATACGCCAATGTTTATTGGCTTTAAAAACTAGAAAAATTATGCATAAATATTTATTAATAATCGTTTTAATTTTACATTCCTGCAATATGAAAAAAAATGAAATTCCTGAGCCTAAGGCAGAAAAAATTAATAAGGTAATGACAATTCATGATCATCAAAGGGTTGATGAATTCTACTGGCTAAATGAAAGAGAAAATCCTAAGGTAATTGAATATCTCAATGCTGAAAACAGCTATAGAGATATGTATATGGAAGAATATAAGTCCCTTGAAGAGGGAATCTTTAATGAAATAAAATCAAGAATCAAGGAAGATGACTCTAGTGTACCTTATCTTGATAATGGATATTATTATTATACCCGATATGAAAAAGGCAAACAATACCCAATTTATTGCAGAAAAAAAGAAAATCTTTCTTCGCAAGAAGAAATACTTCTTAATGTAAATGAAATGTCAGAAGATCATGAATATTTTAGGGTTGGTGGAATTGATGTTAGTCCAAATAATAAAATTATGGCCTATTCTGTCGACACAATTAGTAGAAGATTATATACGATCCATTTTAAAAATTTAGAAACTGGAAAAGAAAGCACTAATACAATAGCAAATACTTCAGGGGGAGTTAGCTGGGCTAATGATAACAAAACATTATTTTACAATTTAAAAAATATAAATACTTTAAGAAGCGAAAGAGTAATGAGACATGTTTTCGATTCAAACAAAGAGGATCAAGAAGTTTATTACGAAGCAGATGAAGAGTTTAATTTATATTCTTATAAAACAAAATCAGGAAAATATATAGTTATAAGTACTGGAAAAACTATTTCTGATGAAAAAAGAATTCTCAATGCAAATAATCCCAATGGAGATTTTAAAATATTTCAGAAACGAGTAGAAGGACTTGAATATTCAATAAACCACCTGGCTGACAAGTGGTATATAAGAACTAATGCTAATGATGCCACAAATTTTAAACTTATGGTATGTGGTGAATACAATACATCTTTAAAATACTGGAAAGAATATATAGAACATAGGGAAGATGTCCTATTCGAAGGATTTGATGTGTTTAATAATTTTTTAGTTATAACCGAAAGAGAAAATGGTAAGAGAAAATATAATGTTAAATCTTTAAATGACACGTCACAAGATCATTATATTCATTTTGAAGAAGAAGCTTTCTCAACATATTCTAGCGTAAATATGGAAATTGATTCAAACAAATTTAGATATGGCTATTCTTCTATGACTACACCAAGTTCAACAATTGAATATGATTTAATTAAAAAGACAAAAACAATATTAAAGGAAACTGAAGTTCTTGGTGGAACTTTTGATAAAAATAACTATAAGTCTAAACTAGTATGGGCTGATGCTAGAGATGGTAAAAATATACCTGTTTCTTTAGTGTATAGAAAAGATTTATTTAAAGAAGGCAAAAATCCTCTTTTACTTTATGGTTATGGATCATATGGATCAACTAATAGTGCAGGATTTAGTTCTGTTAGATTAAGTCTATTAGACAGAGGTTTTGTTTATGCAATAGCACATATAAGAGGAAGTCAATATTTAGGAAGATCATGGTATGAAGACGGAAAAATGTTTAACAAAAAAAACACGTTTTGGGATTTTATTGATAGCGCTAAATATTTAGCTAAAAGCAAATATGCAGATGAAAATAAGATTTTTGCAATGGGTGGAAGTGCTGGTGGGCTTTTAATGGGTGCAGTAGCAAATATGGAGCCAGATGTTTTTAGAGGTATAGTAGCTGGAGTGCCATTTGTAGATGTCATTACAACTATGTTAGACAAAACAATTCCTTTAACAACATTTGAATTTGATGAATGGGGAGATCCTAGAGATAAAGATTCATATTTTTATATGCTTTCATATTCACCATATGATCAAGTCGAAGAAAAAGATTATCCGGCAATATTTATCACAACTGGTTATCATGATTCCCAAGTACAATATTTTGAACCTGCGAAATGGATTGCAAGGCTAAGAGACAGAAGAACAAATACAGAGCCATTACTTATGTATTGTAATATGGATGCAGGACATGGGGGTGCTTCTGGAAGATTTGAGG
Source organism: uncultured Flavobacteriaceae bacterium (assembly GCA_964643205.1). Lineage (GTDB taxonomy): Bacteria > Bacteroidota > Bacteroidia > Flavobacteriales > Flavobacteriaceae. The sequence continues at coordinate 2,400 of CAZXST010000128.1, forward strand.
CATATAAAGAAACAGCCATGGAATATGCATTTTTAATAAGCTTATTAGATTAATTTTTAAATTATATTATGAATAAAAAAATATCGCTTTTTGTTAACATATTGCTTTTTGTTATTGTCATTTTAGCAGGATATACTATGATTGTATTTGATTCTCAATACTCAAAGGCAGATGATCAGTGGATCTATTTATTTGATGGA
>CAZXST010000129.1:0-2528 GCA_964643205.1 uncultured Flavobacteriaceae bacterium
AAATTATGCCTAAAGTAAAATATTATTACGATTCTGATACACTTTCGTATAAAAAAATTAAAACAACAAAAAGAACTGTTTTAAAATACGTTTCAGTATACCTTTTGGGTTCTGCATTGTTTGGGTTTTTATTTATTCTAGTAGCAAGTAAATATTTTGAATCCCCTAAAGAAAAATCTCTAACAAGAGAATTACAAAACCTACAAATACAATTTGAAGTTTTGAATAAAAAAATGGATAATGCAGAAATTGTATTATCAAATATTGAGGAAAGAGATAATGCAATATATAGAATATACTTTGAGGCTAATCCAATAAGTGAAGACAAAAGAAAAGCAGGAATTGGTGGTGTAAACCGTTATAAAAAATATGATGGATATGATTATTCAAACTTAATTAAAGAGAGTGCTAAAAAAATTGATATTCTTCAAAAAAGAATGATTGTGCAGTCCAAATCTCTAGATGAAATAACAAACCTTGCTTCTAAAAAGGAAAAATTATTAAAATCAATTCCTGCAATTCAACCAATAAATAATGATGATTTAACTAGAATAGCCTCAGGTTTTGGTTATAGATCAGACCCATTTACAAAAGTTATGAAATTCCATTATGGTATGGACTTTACAGCTCCTAGAGGAACACCTGTTTATGCCTCTGGTGATGGTATTGTTAGGAGAGCAGATAGTAGGTCTTCTGGATTTGGAAAACACATTAGAATTGATCATGGATATGGATATACAAGTTTATATGCTCATCTCTATAAATACAACGTAAAAAAATATCAAAAAGTAAAAAGAGGTGACCTAATTGGCTATGTTGGAAGTTCTGGAAGATCTAATGCACCACATCTTCACTATGAAATATTTAAAGATAATATTAAAGTCAATCCTGTTAACTTCTATTATGGTAATTTAACTGCTAAAGAATTTGATGAATTGCTAAAGAAAACTTCTGTTGTAAATGAATCACTTGACTAATGGAAATTGAACTGCCTGAAAAAAGATATTATTCTATTGGTGAAGTAGCTGACGCCTTTGATGTTAATCCATCACTAATTAGATTCTGGGAAACAGAATTTTCCATTTTAAATCCTAAAAAAAATGCAAAGGGCAATAGGAAATTTACAACTCAAGATATTGAAAATTTGAGACACGTTTATTTCTTAGTAAAGGAACGAGGATATACTATTGACGGTGCAAAAACATATATAAAAGAGCATAAGAAAAAATCTCTCAACACTCTTGGTATAATAAACAAACTAAAAGAAATTAGATCTAGATTAATAAAGATAAAGGAACAACTTTAACTTATTTCTTTCTCATATATATATCAATCTGCACTCCGCATAAATCAAAATTTTCTCTAATCTTATTTTCAAGAAATCTCTTATAAGGTTCCTTTATATACTGAGGCAAATTACAAAAGAAAGCAAATTGGGGATGTGATGTAGGAAGTTGTGTGATGTATTTTATCTTCACATACTTTCCTTTTATGGATGGTGGAGGATACTTTGCAATTATTGGTAACAAAACATCATTTAACTCTTTTGTTTTGATCTTTTTTGATCTATTATTATATACCTCAACGGCTGATTCAATTGCTTTATATATTCTTTGCTTACTTATTATTGAAGTGAAAATAATTGGAACATCCACAAATGGCTCAATTTCCTTCTTTATTTGAGATTCATATTTCTTTGTTGATTGATTATCTTTTTCAATTAAATCCCATTTATTAGCAATAATTACTATTCCTTTTTTATTTCTTTCACATAGCCAAAAAATATTTTTTACTTGTGAATCAAATCCTCTATTAACATCGTAAATTAGTAAGCATACATCAGAATATTCAATAGCTCTAACACTTCGCATTACAGAATAAAATTCAAGATTTTCTTTGACTTTTGATTTTCTTCTAATACCTGCAGTGTCAATTAAATTAAATTCAAACCCAAATCTATTATATTTTGAGTGAATGGAATCTCTAGTTGTACCTGGTATTTCAGTAACTATGTTTCTATTCTCTCCTATTAAAGCATTAATAAATGATGATTTTCCTGCATTAGGTCTTCCAACAACAGCAAATTTTGGTAGATTATCTGAAAGATCCACTTGATCTGAGAAATGTTCAACAATTGCATCAAGTAAATCTCCAGTACCAAAACCATTGATACTAGCAATTGGATAGTATTTATCAATTCCTAATTGAAAAAACTCACTTGCATCATTAACCCTACTAGAATTATCTACCTTATTTACAACTAAATAAACTGGTTTTTCAATTTTTCTCAACATATCAGCTATATCCTTATCCATTGAAGTTATTCCTGTCTCAACATCAACCATAAAAATGATAACATCAGATTCATCAATTGCCAATTCAACCTGTTTGTCAATTTCCAATTCAAAAATATCATCACTGCCTACAACATAGCCGCCAGTGTCTATTAATGAAAACTCTTTTCCATTCCAATCACCTTTACCATAATGCCTATCTCTAGTAACTCCACTAATAGAATCAACAATAGC
>CAZXST010000130.1:0-2517 GCA_964643205.1 uncultured Flavobacteriaceae bacterium
CCTAATTTTGCGATCGTTTTATCAAAAACAAATACTAATCCAATAATGTATAGTTAAGATGGCCAAAAAGAAAGAAATAACAGTAGAGGATAAACTCAGATCCCTATATAATTTACAATTAATTGATTCCCAAATAGATAAGATTCGTGATATAAGAGGGGAACTACCTCTAGAAGTTAGAGACTTAGAAGATGAAATAGAAGGACTAAAAAATAGAATTAAAAGACTCGAAGAAGGGATTGAAGAAATTAATGAACAAATATCAATTAAAAAGAATTTAATTGCTGAGGCAAAAGCATTAATAAAGAAATATTCAGAACAGCAAAAAAATGTAAGAAATAACAGAGAGTTTGATTCATTAACAAAGGAAACTGAATACCAAGAACTTGAAATTCAATTAGCTGAAAAAAATATTAAAGAGTTTAAAGCCCAATTAGAGCAAAAAAATGAATCAATTGATGAAATAAAATCTACCTCCTCTGAAAAGACTAAACACTTAAAACACAAAAAAAGTGAATTAGATGTAATCCTAAAAGAGACTGAAAAAGAAGAAAATGTATTGATGAAAAAATCTGAGACCTATAAGAAAAAAATTGAAGATAGATTGATTTTTGCATATAACAGAATAAGAGGTAATGTAAAAAATGGATTAGCAATAGTACCTATCGAAAGAGGAGCAGCTGGAGGATCATATTTTACTATTCCTCCACAAATTCAAATGGAAATAGCCTCTAGAAAAAAAATTATAACTGACGAGCATAGTGGTAGAATTCTAATAGATGAAGTTCTCGCAAATGAGCAAAAACAAAAAATGAAAAAGTTATTTTCTAAGTTGTAAAAAACTGTTATAAACTATTATAATTTAAAAAAAGCTTCTATATTTAGAAGCTTTTTTTATGTAATGAAATTTTTATCAATCCAATTCTGTTTATTTCTATTCCTATATACAAACTATAGTTGTGCTCAGGACTATACATCAAAAATAAATACTATTAAAAAATCACGTCCACATTTAGTAAATAATGATTCAATTCATAGAGCATATCTTGCAAGTGGATGCTTTTGGTGTGTAGAAGTTATCTATGAAAGCTTAAAAGGTGTAATCGAAGTAAATAGTGGGTACTCTGGGGGATTTACAAAAAATCCAACATACCAAATAGTAAATACGGAAACAACTGGACATGCAGAAACTGTAGAAGTAATTTACAATCCTAAGATTATTAGTTTTAGTCAATTAGTTGACGTTTATTTTGGATCACAAAATATTGAACAAATAAATGGGCAAGGTCCAGATAATGGATCGCAATATAGATCAATCATATTTTTTCAAAATGAAGAACAAAAAAATATAATTAATGGTAAAATAGCATACTTAAAAGAAGAATTCTCACTAAATGTAGCAGCTGAAGTATATCCATTTCAAAAGTTTTGGATAGGAGAAGATTACCATCAAGATTTTAAAAAGAACAATAAGAACAATATCTATATAATTAAAGTTTCTAACCCAAGATTTGAAAAATTTAGTAATCAATTTAATCATTTATTAAAAAACCAATAGTATATTAAAAATGAATTTTATATCAGGAAAATTAAATGATTACATTCAAAAACACTCTAATAAAGAATCCGATTTACTTAAAGAGCTTTCAAGAGAAACAAAATTAAAAATTCTAAATCCAAGAATGTTAAGTGGAAGTTACCAAGGAAGAATATTAAGTATGATATCAAAGCTAACTAAACCAAAATATATTCTTGAAATTGGAACATATACAGGTTATTCTAGCCTTTGCTTAGCTGAAGGAATGAAAAATGATGGAGAGCTACATACTATTGATGAAAATGAAGAATTATATGATTTTCAAAGAAAATATTTTAATAAGTCAAATTATAAGAATAAAATTTTTCAACATCTTGGAAATGCATTAGAACTAATTGAGAATATTGATAAAAAATTTGATTTAATTTTTCTAGATGCAGATAAAGAAAATTACACTAAATATCTAGAACTATTAGTAGATAAACTTAATAGCAACGGTGTTTTAATTACTGATAATGTTCTATGGAACGGAAAAGTAACAATGACTATATCAGACGAAGATTTAAGAACAAAGGAGATAGACAAATTTAACAAACTACTTAATCAAAGAAATGACATGGAGACCATAATACTACCTATAAGGGATGGAATTAGCGTAAGCAGAAAAAAGTAGGATTATAAATCTCTCTTTATAGAAGATGAAATTGAATCTAAATCTTCTTTTGCTTTTTTTATTTCCTTTGTAATATTTGAAGATTTACTCTCTAACTCTGAAGATGATTTTTTTATCTCACCCTTTATCTCATTAGTAGCATGCTTAATTTCATTAATACCTTTTCCTAAGGATCTTGCAAATGCTGGTATTTTATCTGCTCCCATTACAAGCACAGCAACAAATAAAATAAAAGCAATCTCAACACCACTTATAAATAAAAAAAATTGGTTTAATAGCATTATACAAATATAATGAGTAAGTTTAT
>CAZXST010000131.1:0-2516 GCA_964643205.1 uncultured Flavobacteriaceae bacterium
ATTCAATATTTTGTTCTTTTTTTTGATACTGAACAGTATTTATAATTGCAAACTTCCCTAATTTATTATGATTTTCTAATTTGATTTTATAATATTTAATTTGATTAGGAGATTGAAATGGAGAGGCATACCTAAAATTGTCTATTTCACCATTAATATTGTTAGCATTTTCTTTAAAAAAAGTATAATTGTCTATTGTATAATAGTCAGCTGTAATTTTAACTAATTTTTTATATGATATTTCAAAACTAGCATTAGATATATTCTCATTTTCCAAAGATTCATTATACCAATTATAATAATTATATGCACTCCTAAAAAGAATGAAATTAAAATTTGGAGATCTTATAGATTTTGATAAGGAAACTTTAGTATTTATATTTTTCAGAGGAGTTAAACCAATATTAAATTTTAAAAAGTTGGATGATAATTCACTTTTAAGAGTATTTCCATATTCAAAATCAAAAAACATTTTAGGAAATATTCTAGCCCATCTTAAATTAATGTTTGTTTGATTTTTATTTAGCAATGTTATCAAGTCAGATAAGTCCTCCTCATAGCCTTTAAATGAATTTTCCCATTTTATAAGACCTAAACCAAGGTATAATTCTCCTAGTTTATTAAGATTAGATTCTAAATAAAGTTTATTTTCCTGAAAAAACATTCGAGATTTATCTCTAATTGCATTTTCGTTAGTTTCTCCAAAAAGACCCGCAGTTCTATCATCAATATATTCCAATTTTTTATATTCATGAGTAAATTCGTAACCAATTGAAAGTAGACTAATTGCTTTGTCTTTATCATAAAAAATACTTCTTTTAAAATTTGAAAAAAATCTTTTTGAATAAAGGCTGCTCTCAGAAAATATTTTGGTATCTAACCTAGATCTGTCTAGATAGCCATCATAATACACCATCTCATTTGTACCATCTTCATTAATAATTGGTTCTCCATAGTCATCTACAACAAAGTAATTTGGAGCTTGTTCAAAGAAGTATATTGCGTCTCTAGATAATCCTCCATTTTCCTGATTAAAAATACTCTGTGAAGTAAAGTGAATTCTCCATCTTGTCAAATTATTTTTAGAATTATAATTTGAAGAAAATCTAAATTGATTACCTCTAGCTCTTACACTCTGATATTTTCCAAGTGATTTATAACCTTTATGAGCAAGCATAAAATTATATTCTGGAGTTAGATTTAAGGAAACTAGTGCATCTAAAATCTGTCCTTGTTCAAAAGTTGATTTTGCAAATAATTCTGTATATGGAGTAGGCACATTAAAATACTCTATATCTTCTTTTTCAAAATAATTAAAATGTTTACCTCTAGCACCGATCTGGGGTAACTTAAACCTTTCATTAAAACTATAGCCAAGTTTATTATAAGTTTGTCCAACATTTGAAAAAGGTAAAAGCTCAAAATCGTCCCTCCTTAAGAAATTAAATTTATAATCCTTATATATTGTTAAAGAAGTGTCTACGTGTTTTTCAGTTTTGTTATATAAATAATATTTATACTCCTTTAAAGAGATTGTATCTTTTTTTTCGGATTTCTTTTCAGTCTCTTGTTTTAATTGCTCTTTACCTCTTAGAATTTCTTCATCTGTCATCTCTTCTTGAGAAAATATTATTAATGGAAATGAAAAAAAAATTAGAACAAGAAAAAATCTATTCATCTATTTTGTAATTTAATACTAAGTTAATATTTCTTTATCTAATTATTTATTTTAAAACTTTTATATAATATGCTAAAAAGTCAGTATAGTAATTATGATTATGAAGCTGGTGTTGATGAAGCAGGTAGAGGTAGTTTAGCTGGACCTGTTACAGCTTCAGCTGTTATCTTACCAAAAGGTTATAAGAATAAACACCTAAATGATTCAAAAAAAATTACCCCAAAAAGAAGAGAAATATTGAGAGAGGAAATTGAAAAGGATGCGATAGCTTATTCTATAGTAAATATTAGCTCAGAAACTATTGATAAGAAAAACATATTAAATGCAACTTTTATGGCTATGAACTCCGCTCTAGAAAAATTAATAATTGTACCTGAGTTTATAATTGTTGATGGTAATAGATTTAATAATTATCTAGATATTCCATCCAAATGTATAGTTAAAGGAGATCAAAAGTATTTAAACATAGCTGCAGCTTCAATATTAGCAAAAACATATAGAGATAATACCATGCAAAAGCTTCATTTAAATCACCCTAAATATAAATGGTTTAACAATAAAGGTTATGGAACACCAGAGCACAGAGAATGTATAATTAAATATGGCAGAACAAAGTTTCATAGAAAAACCTATAAGCTAAAGGAAGAACAATTAAAATTAGACATATGATAAAAGATGGAAAAATAACAATTCTTTTAATAATCTTATTTATATCATGTAATCAAGAAACTAAAAAAAATGATTCAATGCTAAGTTTAATTCCTAATGACTCAAAAATTGTACTACAAATTAATGATCTCAATTATATTAAAAATTTTATAAATAACAATCAGTTATT
>CAZXST010000132.1:0-2510 GCA_964643205.1 uncultured Flavobacteriaceae bacterium
CACATAAAAAAGGAGTAGGTAGTTCTAAAAACGGTAGAGAATCAGAATCGAAACGGTTAGGTGTTAAGATTTTTGGTGGTCAGGCAGCAAGGGCTGGCAATATAATTGTCAGGCAAAGAGGAACTGTACATAATCCTGGTGAAAATGTCTACTTAGGCAAGGATCATACTCTTCACGCAAGAGTAGATGGTGTTGTTAAGTTTACAAAAAAGAAGGATAACAAGTCTTTTGTTTCTATTGTCGCTTCTAAAGCATAATCTTTAATTTTCAGAGTTGTACTTTTATAGCACATAATTTGTTATAATGCCAATTATTCGAATAATAAAACCGAATGATAATACCATAGTTGGTATTTGGAAGATTACAGAGACTCTGGATAATTTATGTAAATCGGTCACCCTTTCTTCTACATCTAAAGAATTATTAAAAAATAGAAAGAGCAGAATTCATAAATTACAATTTCTAAGTGTTAGGGCTATTTTACTTGAACTGGGATATTCTGAAGATAGTTTATCTTATCAAGATAATGTACCAATATTAAATGACAACAAAAAAATATCTATAAGTCATTCACATTTATTCTCTTGTGTAATAATTAGTGATTTAAGGATAGGAATTGATGTTCAAGAAGATGATAACGATAAAATTGCCAAGATTGCCAAAAAATTTATTGGATATGAAACTTCATACTTAACACATGATGATTTTAAAAGAAAATTAATAATTTGGAATATTAAGGAATCAATTTATAAGATTGCTAATATTAGTGGGATAGATTATAAAACCCACTTATTAGTAGTTCCATTTAATTTATGCGATAATTTTACATACTCATGGCTTATATATAAAAACCTAAAGGAACGCTATGCATCTTATTTTTTTACAATAGAAAATTATAGTTTTGCATATTTAATACATGCAGATGATGAATGAAATTTATAATTTTTTTTTAGAGGCATATTCAAATTCTCCTACTTACATAATTGTACTTGAATTTCTTGCATTTATTTTTGGAATAATAAGCGTAGTTTATGCAAAAAAAGAAAACATCTTGGTATATCCAACCGGAATTATTTGTACTGTTATTACAATATATCTTCTATATAGGGCTCAATATTTTGGAGATATGATGATGAATGTATACTATTCTATAATGAGCATATATGGATGGTGGAATTGGTCTAGAGTTAAGGATAATCACTATATAGTTTTAATCTCTAAGACAAATAAAAAAGAATATTTGATAGCATCTTTTTTCTTTTTACTAACTATTGGAGTTACATTTTCTGTTTATAAAATGAACTTAGATTCTCTTGAAATACCAAATTATATTGACATTTTTACTTCTGGTATCTTCTTTACAGCGATGTGGTTAATGGCAAACAAGAAAATTGAAAGTTGGATGTTTTGGATTGTTGGCGACATAATAACAATACCTTTATATAGCTATAGAGGTTTAGGTATACTATCTTTACAATATTTAATTTTTCTGATATTAGCAATACAAGGATATTTTGAATGGAAAAAAACCTTAAACAAACAAAGTCAAACTGTATAAAGGTTGTTTTATTTGGTCCAGAGTCTACTGGAAAAACAACTTTGGCTAAAAAACTAGCCAGGCATTACAATTCAGTCTGGGTTAGAGAGTATGCCAGGGAATATTTGCAGAACAAATGGAATAATCAAAGAAAAACTTGTGAACCAAAAGATCTAATTGAAATTGCTAAAGGTCAAATTAGGACAGAAAATGAACTATCTCAAAAAACTAATACAGTATTAATCTGTGATACAGATTTATTGGAAACTAAGGTGTATTCAGAATCATATTATTCTGGCACATGTCATCCAAGTATAGAAAAATATGCTATAGAAAACACCTATGATTTATATTTTCTAACATATATTGATGTCCCATGGGTTAAGGACGATCTTAGAGATAAACCAAATGAGAGACTTGAATCTTTCAATACTTTTGAAAGAGCATTAATTAAATATAATCGACCATATGTTATTTTAAGAGGAAGTAAACAAGAAAAATTAAATTTGGCAATTAATCATATTGATAATCTTTTAAAAAATTAATATATTCGCTTTGTGAAAAAATTTTACAGCATTTTTCTTTTATGTGTTTTAACTATACCAAACCTAGTTAGTGTAGAGCATATTTTTTCAGAAAAACACATAATTTGTGATGATATAGATACGCATGTTCATCAATTAGAAATTGACTGTTCTATTTGTTATTTTTTCAGTACAACTTATGATTATAGTTTTGATAATTTTGACAAAAACTATGAGCAATTATTTAAAATAGATAAACTAAATCTAGTTTATACTAATCTTTATACTTCTAATCTTTTATTTTATTTTGATTCTAGAGGCCCTCCTTCAAATTGTTAAAATCAATTTCAACATTAACAATTAATCAAATAAAAAATAAAAATCATGAAAAAAATTATTTCATATGCCTTTATGGCATTATGCTTATTATATACAAATAAAAATATTTC
>CAZXST010000133.1:0-2507 GCA_964643205.1 uncultured Flavobacteriaceae bacterium
CCTTCAATTTTTACAGAACTCAATCCTTGTAATGGTTCCGTAAATTCATTAATTGGAATGTCATTAATTTCAGTTATTCTAATATTCGGCTTAGGTATTGCTAATTTCATTGCAGGATCTCCTATAAAAAATACCAGTCTTCTTTGATCAGAACCAGAAATTGATGGATCATTTTTTGTTAATCGTAATGCCTCAGCCATCGTATGATAATTGTCAGAATTCAATGAGAATAGGTAATTCTCAAGGGTTAGATTAAAATTAACTCCAACACTAACAAATATTTGCCGTGTAGTCGTTATCAGAGCTATTGCTCCTCCATTTTTGTTCCAGTACAGGAACTCTCCAGCTGTATTTCTTCCGGGGTTGTCAAATTTTGTAAACTCACATGTTACCGAAACAAAACAATTTAATTTATTTTCATTCGATAATTCAGTTGCATCTATTCTATCAAATATTCTTTCTCTGGCAATTCCATCTTCACCTCCATGACCAAAATAATTAACTGCTAAGGCTCCCAATTCTATACCATCTATAATTGCCTTATTAACTTCTGGATATCTCTCTCCTCCAGAACTTGATTCTTGCACATATGCATCTGATAGTATTTTTTTAACATTAAAAAAAGGTTTGTTGTCAGTAATTAAATCTGCTAGACTATTTGAAGTTCCTTGAATTATACTCTCCCATGGTTCATCTACATCATCAGAAATAACAATTAATTTATTTCTCCAATCTCCATACGAGTTTTCGTTATAATAATTGCTTATTTTATCAACCAAGTCAGTAGCCCTTTGAGGAGAGTCTGCTAAAATTCTTCCTACTGCTATATCTAATTTATTCGAATTTTCCATCATTCCTTCATTTTCATCCATCATACCAAAAAAATCATCTGAAACATATGCACTTGCCAAGCTAAAACTATTTAATGAATGCCATGATGGGACTATATTTGTGTTTTGAGGGATCCTGTCCTTATAATCAAAGGAAGCATCACCAAAAAAACATAAATATTTGATTCGATTAGCATCATCACTTGCATTAAAATAAATATATTTTACAAAATTTCTTATGGCTGCAATATCCTGGTTTCCAGAACTAAATTCATTATATATTTTTTCTAATGTTACTACCTTAACATTTAGATTATTAAATTCCCTATTTATCTGTGCAAGACGCTCAGCTTCATATAACATATCTGATCTACAAATAATTAAATAGTCTAAGTCCTGAAATTGATTTTGATCATCTAAAAAAATATTCGATTTTAAATCCTGATTTTCAACATTTGTTTCTCCTTCTATTATAGGCTCATAAAACGATTCCTGATTAAAAGCAATATATCTTTTTTCTTCACCTAATAATGCCTTAAAACTAACTGTACTCTCACTACCATCAATGAATATTTCAGATACATTATTCAAATCTGTAATTTCCCAAATATTAGAAATAGAATTTGCATTTGTAATATTGTATTGAGCAATACCTGAAAGGTCAACTACATTTTTGTTGTGAAAACTAAATTGCTCCCCATTATAATTAAGATCGCAAGTACCTTCTAGTGATATATAGTCTAAATATGCAACGGAGCTTGGATTTCCATTATTATTATAATTTAAATTAACAGATATACTAGAATTCGAAACCATTATTTCTCCCGCATAATAGTCACCTGAAACAAGAATAGGATCATTAATTGATGAATAATTTAAATTAGAGACTTCTTGATTGTTTATCTCAACTGACATAGAAGTAGAAATTTCAGAAACTGCAGCAGTATATACTCTAAAATTTATTGGTTCAGAAGTTCTCAAGTTTGGAAAGGTAAATTCAAATGTTTTATTTGATTCAAAATCAAATCTGTCTCCAAACCACCTTCTTCCAATTTTTGCAATATTATATTCATCTAATTCATGATATTTATATGCTGTATATGAATCCACTATAGTATTAGCAGTATTTACAGGTTGCACATTTTCAGTAATTCTCTTTCCAGGAGATGGAGAAATATTTATAAAATATGCTGTTTTATCTGAGTATAAATTCAAATTTGTATTACTGTCAGAATTGTATCCGTTAGGTCCTTGAGCATAAAATAATATATAATCACTATTATTAAAAACACCATCATCTTCACCATGTACTTTTATTGCATTCTCAATTGGATCAATTGGATATTCAACAGAATTGCTTAATGGTAACATATTACCCCCATTCCCAAATATTTTTATGTTTCTGGGATCTACATTGTTTGTATTTAGTCCTAATTGACTTAGAAAACTTCTACTTAACCTAAAAATTCCTGATTTATCCACATAGAATTTATACCACTCACCAGCACCTAAAACAGAATTTTGGATTCTTTGTCTTTTTAATCTGTTACCTACACCCTTTTTATAAGAAAATTTGAAAGAATTTACTTTTTTAAAATCTCCGTTTTGATTAATTATTGGAAATAAATCCAGAAAAAGATAAATTTTTCCTCTTGAAATTGAAGTTCTAATATCATA
>CAZXST010000134.1:0-2471 GCA_964643205.1 uncultured Flavobacteriaceae bacterium
GATCATCAAATTGCTCCAAGCAAAGTTGTTAATATACATACAAAGAAAGGAATTGTTAAAGGAGTTTTTGGATGGCCTGCTATCCACACAAGAAAATCTGGAAAAGAAGAAACCCCTAAACTTGATAATATATTTATTGATGTGGGATGTAAAACTAAGAAAGAAGTAGAAAAATTAGGTGTTCATGTAGGGTGTGTAATTACATATCCAGACGAGTTTCATGTTCTAAATAAAGATAATTTTGTTTGCAGAGCTTTAGATAATAGGATTGGGGGATTTATGATTGCTGAAGTTGCACGATTAATTTATGAAAATAAAAAGAAACTACCTTTTGGATTATATATTACCAACTCCGTTCAGGAAGAAGTTGGTCTTAGAGGAGCGGAAATGATTACAAAAACAATTAGGCCAAATGTTGCAATAGTTACTGACGTTACTCACGATACAACAACGCCAATGATGAATCAAAAAACTCAAGGAGACTGTGAAATTAATAAAGGACCTGTAATTAGCTATGCACCTGCAGTGCAACAAAAATTACGAGAATTAATTATAAAAGCTGCTGAAAAGAATAAAATTCCATTCCAAAGAGCTGCATCATCAAGATATACTGGCACTGATACAGATGCTTTTGCTTATAGTAATGGTGGAGTGCCTTCTGCATTAATATCATTACCTTTAAGATACATGCATACCACTGTTGAAATGGTTCATAAAAATGATGTTGAAAATGTAATAAAAATGATATACCGCTCGGTGTTAAATATTAAAAATGGAGATGATTTTAGCTATTTTTCATAATTAATTTATGCATAAAGAATATATTGAAGAATACACGAATGATGGGAAGCCTACAGGTAAAAAATTCCTTAAGTCGGAAATCCACAAAAAAGGAATAATCCACTCCACAATACATCTTTGGATTTTCTGTAATAAAAACAAAATTTTAATACAAAAACGTTCTAAATCAAAGGAAATAAATCCAGGGATATGGGATGTTTCAGTTGCTGGTCATATCAAGTATGGTGAGAATTTTATAAATGCGGTAATTAGAGAGTCTAAAGAAGAAACTGGTATCGAAATTCAAAAGGAAAAGCTAAAAAAAGTTGGGATTTTTTATACTGAAGAATTTTATACTAATGTTACTGATAGAGAATTTCACCACACTTACATATATAAAATAAGTTCTAATGAAATTGATCTAGATTTTAATAATAATGAAGTTGAAGAATTAAAATTTATATCTCTTGATAATATGAAAGATCTAATACAAAATGATTCTGAATTTTTTGTTGGATCAAATAAAAGTTATTACAATAGTGTGATGGAAGCAATAAACACTTCTACTTAATATGATTCTCAATTATATTTTCAACTGTATCAGGATTTAGTAGAGTACTGATATCTCCAAGATCACCAAAATCATTTCCAGCTATTTTTCTTAAAATTCTTCTCATTATTTTTCCAGACCTTGTTTTAGGTAAAGCTTCTGTAAATTGAATCTTATCCAATTTTGCAATAGGGCCAATTTTATTAGATATTAATTTATTTATCTCATCTTTTGTCTTTTCTGAAATATTAGAAGAGTTTTTTAAAGTAACAAACCCATATAATGCATTTCCTTTGATATCGTGAGGAAAACCAACAATTGCTGATTCTGCAACATTATTGTGTTCATTTATAACATCTTCAATTGGTGCAGTTCCTAAATTGTGTCCTGAAACTATTATTACATCATCTACTCTTCCCGTAATTCTAAAATTACCATTATCATCCCTATAAGCTCCATCACCGGTAAAATACATATTATCGAAGGCTGAAAAATACGTGTCTACATATCTTTTATGATCTCCCCATATAGTTCTTGCTATTGATGGCCATGGAAATTTTATACACAACCTACCAACAACGTCATTATCTATTATTTCATTAGATTCACTATCCATTAATACTGGTTGAACACCTAAAAAAGGTAGCGTTGCAAAGGTTGGTTTTGAATCAATTATTCCAGGGATAGATGAAATTAGAATACCACCCGTTTCAGTCTGCCACCACGTATCTACTATAGGACATTTGCCTTTTCCTATATTTTTATCATACCAATTCCATGCTTCTTCATTAATAGGTTCACCAACTGTTCCTAATACTTTTAAAGAAGAAATATCTTTATCAATAGTATACTTAATTCCTTGTTTTGCAAGAGCTCTAATAGCCGTAGGGGCTGTATAAAATTGATTTACTTTATGTTTTTCAACAATATCCCAGAATCTTCCAAAATCTGGATAGCTAGGAACTCCTTCAAACATAATTGTAGTGGCACAATTTGCTAAAGGACCATATAATATATAACTATGACCTGTTATCCAGCCAATATCTGCAGTACACCAATACACATCTTCTTCTTTATATTGAAAAATGTTTTTAAAAGTGTAGGCAGTATATACCATATAACCAGCACAACTATGTACCAT
>CAZXST010000135.1:0-2452 GCA_964643205.1 uncultured Flavobacteriaceae bacterium
TTAGAGATATGAGAAAAATACTTCTCTTGTCTATATTAGTTTTGATTTCTGGTTTTATCGCCAAAGTTCCTTTTTTATTTAATATTGATCCTGAGTTATTTTATCCTCGCAACATAGGAACTATTATTTTCCCAACATTAATTACTTATTTATCATTGCGGTATAAATTTAGCTTATATAGTTGGTTGATATATTTAGCAATATCATTTATCCCAATAATTTTTTTGAATTTAATCCCTGGTGGTGATAATAGTGATACATTTTTTCTTTCATCAACGCATTCATTATTCTTTTTGCTTTCTATTTGTGGATTAGTATACATAGGAGGAATTAGAGGCAAAAACAATAAAAAAATAGATTTCCTTCATTACTGCGGAGACTTAATAATTATGAGTGGGCTATTGTTTATATCTGGAGGATTATTTACCGTAATTACTATTGGCCTATTTCAAGTGATTGGATTTAATATAGAAGATTTTTATTTTGAAAACGTTGTGGTCTGGGGACTTCCAGCTATTCCTTTAATTGCTTCTTATTGGATTTTTAATAATAAAAATTTAGTTAGTAAAATATCACCACTAATAGCAAAAATTTTCACTCCTTTTGTTTTTTTAATTTTGTTTATTTTTTCATTTGCTATAATTTTTTCAGATAAAAATATTTTAGTTGACAGAGAACTATTGCTGATGTTTAATGTTATTACTATTGCAGTGCTGGCATTAATATTATTTTCTTTAAGCCATATAAATAGTAGTAACAAATTTCAATTTATTTTACTATTTTCTCTTTCTTTTATATCAATTATAGATAATTTAATTGTTCTTTTTGCTATAAGTTCTCGTCTTTTTGAATTTGGAATAACACCCAACAGACTTGCTTTGACAGGATTAAACCTATTGGTTTTGTTTCATCTTATAATCATATCTAAGCAACTACTTTTGTTAATTCTTAGGAATGTCAACACAAATAATGTATTAAATAGTATTGTTAGCTATCTACCAATTTATGTTATCTGGACATCTGTTGTTATTTTCTTATTCCCAATTATTTTTAATTTTAAATAAAATGAATTTAAATATTATTATCAGATTAATTAAAAAATTATTTTTTTATTTTTTGTTGTTTACAGGTATTATTCTTTCAACATCTCATTTAGGGGATAATTATATGGGAATTAGCGATGAGGAAGGATATCTTTTGACTATTGGCATATGTTGTTTAGTTGCTTTCATTTTAGAATACTTAATTCCAAAACTTAAACCATAGGCAGATCTTCTTCTTTTAAGTAGGATTAGTCAACAATTTCTGATTTGGTTTTAATGTTACAGAGCTTGAAAATTAAGGCAACTATGTGTGTCAAGAGATTTAATTTATATATTTAAAGATACTTTAAATCAATAAAATGAAAAACATTTATATTTTACTTACAACTCTAACCTTTATCTCTTGTGATTTAGGTGATAGTTATTCTGGATTTGTTCAGGATAATGATGCTAAATCAGAGATTGTGGTTAAACTTGCTGACTCATACCTAGCAGGTAATTTTGATATAGCAAGAGAATATTTTACACCTGATGGTAAGCATCTATTTAATAATCTTGAATTTGATGTAGACGGAATTATAGAAGGATACAACTCACATTCTTTAATTTTCAAAGATATCAAGCACAACAACAGAGAGGTTTATACTGGATACTTTACAGATGGGTCAGTAGAAACTTTTCATGATTTTAACTGGTCTGCTACATCTATAATTACTGGCAAGGAGTATAACTACCCGTGTCACTGTAGGTGGGTGTGGGATGGAGATAAAATTGCTAGTACCACATGTTATGTAGATCCAGCTGCAATTTTTGAAGAATCTGCCATATATGCGGAGAGTCAAAACTAATTTTAAATAAGGGGGGTTTTTCTTAAATTGTAGGTATAAATCTTAAAGCTTATAATTATGAAAATTAAAACAGGATGTATTGGCTTTCACGTAGCCTTTGTAGTACCTAATAATGATACTCCAAGAATGGAATCTTTTTTAGAAACACACGAAAAA
Source organism: uncultured Flavobacteriaceae bacterium (assembly GCA_964643205.1). Taxonomy (GTDB): domain Bacteria; phylum Bacteroidota; class Bacteroidia; order Flavobacteriales; family Flavobacteriaceae. The sequence goes on from CAZXST010000135.1 coordinate 2,048, forward strand.
TTTATGAGAGAAACTCATCATATTGAAGGTGATGTTGAACCGATAATATTGTGTTATGCAGTACTAAAATCCCCAGAATTAAATAATCCGTTAGACCCTGAAAGCGGTGAAACAGGAAATACGCTATATGGTATAACAGAAATTTATAATGGGCCTGAAGGAGCTGGAGCACATATGAATTTAGGTCAGCAGAGAGAATCAATGTTTTCAGAATTAGTTGCACTTACTAATGAATATTGTGTTTCAGGAATTCTAGGAGCTCCAGTTATAAGAGCGATGGAATAATATTATTGTAAATTGTAGTTATGATAAAGCAGTTTTTAGCAATTTGCATAATCTGTTCAGGGTTTTGTTTTTCACAGGAAAGGTATATTACTAATGAAGAGTTTAAAGAGAAAATTACCT
>CAZXST010000136.1:0-2435 GCA_964643205.1 uncultured Flavobacteriaceae bacterium
CAGCTAAAAGAATATTGTGCTTTTTTGCTATACTAGATAGAGCTGCTATATCAATAATGTTTAACATTGGATTTGTTGGTGTTTCTGTCCATATTAATTTAGTATTTTGATTGACTAATTTTTCAATACTAATAATATCGTGCATACCCACAAAATGAAATTTAATACCATATGTGCTAAATATTTTTGTAAATAACCTATATGTTCCCCCATATAAATCATTAGTTGAAATAACCTCATCTCCAGGTTTTAATAATTTAATTATTGCATCAATAGCTGCTAGCCCTGAAGCAAAAGCTAATCCATAGTTTGCATTTTCTATACTAGCAAAAGACCTTTCAAGTGCAGTTCTAGTAGGATTATGTGTTCTAGAATATTCATATCCTTTGTGATTCCCGGGACTTGATTGAGCATATGTTGAAGTCTGATAAATTGGAGGCATTACAGCATTATAGCTTGTGTCAAGTGATTGTCCTCCGTGGATAGTTTTAGTGTTAAATTTCATAGAATAAAATATATCAACAACAAATGTAAACTATAATTAGATCTATACAAAACTATGAATTATCTTTAAAATTATCTGTTTAAGATTTAATGAATAAGAGAAATTTAGCACTATTTTCAGCACTAATAGCAACTTCAATATTTGGGTTTAATCACACTATTGCAAAAGAATTAATGCCTGACTTTATATCTCCAAGTGCATTATTGTATGTTAGAGTTTTAGGGGCTACAATACTATTTTGGTTTATTGGACTATTCTTTCCAAATGAATATATTAAGAAAAAAGATCGTATTAGATTAGTATTGTGTGCGCTATTTGGTATGAGTATAAATATGATAGCATCATTAAAAGGTCTATCGCTTACAACACCAATCAATAGTGCAATTATCTCTACAACCGCTCCTATTACTATTTTTATTATATCAGTTATTCTTATTAAGGAAAAAATAACTAAACAAAAATATATTGGTGTTATTGTCGGTTTTTTAGGCGCACTATTTCTTATACTTTTTAATAATAAAATTATCGTAAATGCTCCAAACATAAAGCTTGGCAATATTTTCATATTTGCAAATAGCATTTCATATGGGTTATATTACGTTTTGGTAAAGCCTTTAGCTGAAAAATACAGCATGATAACTTTAATGAAATGGCTGTTTTTAGTATCAATAATTATTAATGCCCCTATTTCATTTACAGAATTCATCAACATTCAATGGCAAAATTTTGTTCCTTCTGCATTGATTAATTTATTATTTGTAGTTATCTGTACCACATTTCTAGTATATCTACTTAACCTATATGCATTAAAAAGCCTAAAAGCAACAACTGTAGGAATGTTTATCTATTTTCAGCCAATTATTGCAATTATATATGCCATGTATGTGGGAGCGGATAAGTTGTCAGTATTAGATGTTTTCTCAGTTCTTTTAGTCTTACTAGGTGTTTATTTAGTTTCAAAAAAACCATTAAAAAAATAATCGAATACACTTTTATATATTTGTTAAAACAAATTACAGGCTATGATTAAATCAATGACTGCTTTTAGCTCAACTATTCTAAATCTTAAGAGCTATAAAGTAATTATCGAAATAAAATGTCTAAATAGTAAAAATTTAGACATAAGCTGTAAGATGCCAAGTGAATTAAGAGAAAAGGAAAATAGTATTAGATCATTAATTTCTAAAAATCTTAAAAGAGGAAAAATTGACTTTATGCTTTACATTGAAAAAGACATAAATTATAATCCTACAAAAATAAATTCGAAAATAGTTAGTGATAATATTAAAGAGCTTAAAAATATAGCTAATGGAGATGCAGCAGATCTATTAAAAATCGCAATTCAAATGCCAAATGCATATAAAGTTGTTAAAGATACTATTGCAGTTAAAGAATGGAGTAAAATTCAAAAAGAAATAACAAAAACTATAACAAAAGCAGATAAATATAGGCTAAATGAAGGTATGGAGATACAAAGAGATGTAACAAATAAAATAAAGAACATTAAAAGATTTGTGATTGAAGTAGATAAATTAAAGCAAAGAAGAATAAAAAAAATAAAAAAGAAGATAAAAGAAGAAATTGTAAATTTAAATGTTAAGATTGATAATAATCGATTTGAACAAGAGCTAATATATTATTTAGAAAAATATGATATAAATGAGGAGATAGTTCGGTTAAATAGTCATATAAATTTCTTTACAAATACTATCAAGAGCAAATCGTCAAATGGGAAAAAATTGGGATTTATTACTCAAGAAATGGGCAGAGAGATTAATACTATTGGGGCTAAATCATATGATGCAGAAATGCAAAAAATTGTTATAGAAATGAAAGATGAATTGGAAAAAATAAAAGAACAAATTTTTAATATACTCTAATGAAAAATGGGAAGTTAATAGTAATTGCTGCTCCTTCTGGATCTGGGAAA
>CAZXST010000137.1:0-2411 GCA_964643205.1 uncultured Flavobacteriaceae bacterium
CCCCTATATTCAAGCCTTTTCAGCCCGTTTAAAATTATTGGGTATGCATTTTTTGATCCTAAATATCCTACAATTCCACACATATGAATTTTTTATAAATTGAAATTTTTCTAAATAATATGAATTGAAAATTATTAGCTATTTCAATATCCATCATTGCTAATCTTCTGGTTCAGTATAATAGATTTTAATTTTAGGCCTTTTATCTTCTTGTTGACTTTGATTGCCATGCAATACCGTTCCTTTGTGACTTAAGATAGTTCCAGAAGCTAATTGAAGGTCATCATCATCACCATTTAGTATACTAAAAAATGATGTAGCTGCTATATCATTAATTGTTCCTAATCCTAATCTTGCATTTGTTGAATCCAACAAAACAATATTATTTAAATGCTCAGTTATTCTAATTTTATATTTTATCCCTTGACCTTCGGGATCATCATCAACTCTTTGTAGAGGCTCTAGATGATTAATTTTTGCATTAATTGTAGTTGAGCTTACCGACTGGTCAATAAAATAATCTATCAAACTCATATTTTCCTCATAATTATACACGAAAATTCTATCAGGTTCATTCTCTAAATTCAGATCTTGATTTACATAAAACTCAATATATGCTTCATTAATTAATTTTAGTGAAGACTCTGATATATCATCGTAAAAGAAACTTTTAAAATGATCAAATGCATCTACTTGATCTCCTATTTCGTTTTCAACTGTCCCACTAAATAAATCAATGAGTCCAATATAACCTTCACCTCCTCTTAGATATATGTTTTCATCTCCATTAACTTCATCAGAATTTGACACATCAACTAAAAAATTATTATCAAAAATATTTAAAAGAACCCCCGAAAAATTAATAACATAATCATTTTCATATGTTGTTATGTCATCCACATTGCTAGTATCTGTTTCGTCGATTATTGGCGTGTCAGAGGTATAGTGAATGGTTAGATTTGTATTCGTGGATGCTAAATTTAATAGCATCATAGAGCCTTCTGAATTTATCCCTTCTACCTTTATATATAAACCTCTAAAAAAGTCTTTAAAATTATTTTCATTGAGTAATACTGGATCGTCCTCATTATCAAATATTAAATTTTGCCAGTAAGTATCATTTGGGGTGTCTAATCTAAATCTGATGGCTGGAGCAATTTTTTGTGAAACAAAAGGCACATCAAGTGTATCTAACTCAGTTAAATTAATTTGATTATCACTTGGCACAAAATCATTAATTTCAAATAGCAATTCTCCTTCCAATTGTCCTTGACTGATTGATTCTAAATCTGACAATGAACCGTTAGAATAATATTTTTGACTATCATCAAATTCACCATATGGATCAAAGGAGCGCAGGAAAAAATTATTTCTATATATAGAAAGCTTAATCGGAGAACCTCCATAGACTGAATCAAGCTCATATGTTATATCATCTTCATCACTAGTCTCTACCCCTCTGCTGAAATAAGGTATTGTCAAAATAACTGAATCTAGAACTGGATTTTCTCCAAAATTTGGTGAATATTGGTCTGGAACCATTTGTCCTACGAAGCTAGCAGTTGATTCACCATAAATAGTATGATTATTATATCCTAAAAGAAATGAAGGTAAATTATTTGTTTGGACAGGCTCAACACTTCTTGAATGCGTGACAATTGGATATTCAATAGAACTTGTTTCAAAATTAATGGCATTATCTGAATTTATTACATCTGATTCAAGACTAGTGAAATCTTTTTCACATGCTTGAACAAATATTAATGTTAAACAAATTATAATATATAAAGAAAATCTATTTGATGATTTGAACATTGAGTGCAGGTTTAATTCAACAATTTGTTATAAAATTCTGTATATTTTTCCATAAATGAATCTTTAGTCTGAAATTTTAAAACAGGTTTTTTACATTTATTCAGATAATCTTTAAGTTCTTTGGAAATATTTTCTGATCCTACTATTAATGCATCTGAAAAATCTATTGCAATCTTCATAAGATTAACATAGTTAGGGGTTTTTATTACTGAAATTTTGTTTTTTTCTATTTCATCAAATACAATTTTACTCTGCAATTTTTTATTTAATGATCCAGCAAATCCTGTGCCATATATAGAAGTAATGATCTTACTATTCTGAAAAATTGGTTCATCTTTATATACTTCTTTTAAATATAAAGGGAAAAATGATGACAACCAGCCATGGACATGTATAATATCTGGAGGCCAATTAAGTCTTTTTATTGTTTCAATTACTCCTTTAGCAAAAAATATTCCACGCTCATCGTTATCCTTAAATAGTTTGCCATTTTCATCATTAAATGTAGCTTTTCTTTTAAAGTAATCTTCATTATCAATAAAATATACTTGTATTCTTTCTTTAGGGATTGAAGCAACTTTAATAATTAATGGCAT
>CAZXST010000138.1:0-2380 GCA_964643205.1 uncultured Flavobacteriaceae bacterium
GAACTAAAGTTTAAAAATGGTATCGTCCACCTACCACCTCACTCATTGACAATTGTTCATATTAAGGGTGATTATTAATTTCATAAATTCTTAGAGCTCTCTAATTTTTATATTTCTAAACCACACATCATCACCATGATCTTGAAGGCCAAAATATCCTTCTTTCTCTACATTAGCCCAGTTTTTATTCAAATTAGGAAACTTACTTTTAGAAACATCCTCTTCCCATTTTGGAGTCCATAGATGATATTCAACTACCACTTCACCATTTTGTTTGTGAATTACTGTACCATTATATACAATGATTTCAACCTTATTCCACTCACCTGCTTTATTTGCATTTTGTGGTACTGCAGGATAAAGATCATATAAGGCTCCAGCCTGTCTGTTTCCATCCTTTCCTAAAAATGCATCTGGATGCCTATCATTATCTAATATTTGCATCTCTGGCGCTGTTCTCCATATGTAATCAAATTCAGGAGTTTCCTGACCTAAATAGAATATTCCAGAATTTCCACCCTCAGAAACTTTCCATTCAAGTTTTACATGGAAATTAGAAAATTTTTGATCATAAATTATATCTCCTCCATTTGAAGATCCTGCCTCGCCTCTACCCGAAGCTTTCATATAGATTTCTCCTGCTTCTGTAATTTCCCAGTCAGTAGGAAAAGTCTCTTTTTTATATCCTCTCCATCCATTTGAAGTTTTTCCATCAAAAAGAAGCCTCCATCCTTCAGCAGTTTCTTTTTCAGTAAGTGTATTGTTTTCCACAGCCACTGATGTTTCTTGACTTTTTGTTGTATTTGAACAAGCTAAAACTAAGCTTATACAGACTATGGTTAACATGTAATAGATATTCTTCATCTTATATTAATTTAATTATAATTAGTAATACCAGCCATTTCGATATGAACGTTTTACATATTCGCTAGCTGCCTCTTTTGCATTTATTGTCGTAGTTCTAGTATCCCATTTAGGATCACCATCAACTACATCAAATTTATCAGTAGTAACCACACGAATTTCATCAGAATCTGAAATATTTGTGATCCTCATATTTTCTGCATCCCATTCCAACCTTCTTTTAAGATCTTGTAGTCTAATCGCAAGATTACCCATTACTACAACTTCATTAAGTGGGCCAGAATATGAAAAATTAGAACTTGCTTCAACTCTTGAACTCTTATTCTCCTTACATGCACGTATCCAGTCCATTTCATGAGAAGTTTCCACTCTTCTTAATTCATTTGTAACTGCAGGAGGATTGTCTTCTCTACCAATAATAATTGGATCCATAGCATAGGTCCCACAAACTAGTGTTCCTTTAGTTCCATGAAAAATTGCACCTCCACCCCAATTTCCAAGATTTGTTCCAGGCTTCATGCCTTTTGGTCGCTCAGGTTTATGTCCACCATCAAACCAGGTAAATTTCACCTTAGGCATTTTTATTTTTCCTTTATTTGGTCGTTTATTAAAATAGTAAGTTACCATTTCTGAAATAGGAGCACTTTCTGTGTTAACCTGAGACGAGCTACCTTCAAATGCATACGGGAATCCTAAATCTAATGCTTTAAATACTGGATCTATAATATGACATCCCATATCACCCAAAGCGCCAGTACCAAAATCCCACCATGCTCTCCAATTCCAAGGTGTATATGAAGGGTGGTAGGGTCTATAAGGAGCTGGCCCAATAAATAAATCCCAGTCTAATGTTTCAGGAATAGGAACACTATTAGTAGGTCTCTCAAGTCCTTGAGGCCAAATAGGTCTATTTGTCCAAGCTTCAACATTTTCTACCTCACCTATTTCACCATTCCAGATCCACTCACAAACTTTTCTTATATCATCACTTGAATTTCCCTGATTGCCCATTTGTGTGGCGACTCCAGTTTGCTTTGCTAGTTTTGTTAGCTCACGAGATTCCCATACTGAATGAGTTAGGGGTTTTTGCACATAAACGTGCATACCTCTCTTCATACTATTGGCAGCAGAGATATAATGTGAATGGTCAGGTGTGGCAATAACAACAGCATCTATTTGTTTCTCCATTTCATCTAGCATTATCCTGTAATCCTTATATTTTTTTATATCAGGGTAATCATCAAAACACCGTTTTGCATAACCCCAATCTACATCACAAAGAGCAACAATATTTTGATTTTTAATACTTTTAAGATTATTACGTCCCATTCCACCAACACCAATACCAGCAACATTTAACTTGTCACTAGGAGCTATATGACCTAATCCAGAAATTACATGACTTGGAAGGATTGATACACCTAAAAATGCCATTGATGATTTTTTTAAAAAATCACGTCTTGAATTGTTTAAATCTTTTTGTTTGTTCTTCATTGTATATAAATTTAATTAAAAA
>CAZXST010000139.1:0-2325 GCA_964643205.1 uncultured Flavobacteriaceae bacterium
TTTTAAGTATTGAATTTTTAAATAATTCTGTTAAGGATTATTTATACTTCTTTTTAGTAATTATAGTTGGTTTAATTATAACAAAACCAATCATATCATATTTACTCAAAATTGCATATAAATTATTTGGCAGTAAAGACTCAGATAATGAAAGGGATATGTTAAAATCTCTCTTGAGAAAACCTCTCTATTATTTTTTCTTATTAATGATTTTATATATAGGATTAAATTCTCTTAATTTTCCTGAGGAATGGGGTTTAGTTGATAGTTCTGAGTTTGGATTGAAAATGGTTCTTGATAAAGGGTTTTATCTAGCTGTTATATGTTCGATTTTTTGGACTATTCTAAGGTCTGTGGAGTTTATTGGTGTTAAGCTTAAGGATAGAGCTGCCCAGACTGAAAGTAAAGTTGATGATGGGCTTATCCCTTTTGCTATTGATCTTACAAAGGTTTTAGTATATATTTTTGCGTTAGTAATAATACTTGGCAACGTATTTAATGTAAACATTACTGCACTAGTTGCTGGGTTAGGAGTAGGGGGTGTTGCTATTGCTCTGGCTTCAAAAGAAAGTATAGAAAATTTATTAGGATCATTTACTATATTTTTTGATAAGCCATTCGCTGTTGGAGATGTTATTACTCTAGGCGGTGTTACTGGAAAAGTTGAAAAAGTAGGCTTTAGGAGCACTAGAATCAGAACGTTTGATAAAAGTATAGTAACAGTTCCAAACAAAAATGTTATTAATACGGAGTTAGATAATTTAGGTGTAAGACCTGTAAGACGAGTAAAATTTAATATTGGTCTTACTTATGATACTACAATAGAACAAATCAAAAACATAGTAAATGATATTCAAAAACTAGTAGATGATCATCCAATGACAAATGAAGATGGAAGAGTTAGATTTTTAAGCTTTGGAGCAAGTTCTTTGGATATTATGGTATTGTATTACGTAAATAGTCCTGAATGGGAGGATTTAATTAATACACAGCAGAAAATTAATTATAATATTATTGAAATAGTTAATAAACATAAGAGCGAATTTGCTTTTCCTTCAACTTCTGTGTATATAGAAAAAAACAACGTAGAATAAATCGATAAATGTCACTTGACCCATTAACTTCAAATCTAGGTCAATTAAGAGCCAAACATCTACTAAGAAGGTGTTTATTCCACTATAGCAATTCTTTATTAAGTGAGATGTCTAATTTAACTGCTGCTGATGCTATTGATCAATTGCTTTTGGATGACACTATAAGCTATAATGAACCATATGATCCAATGCCATTAGATGCTCCACACGGTTATTGGCTTTCTTCAGGAATTTATCCACCTGATATACAAAATCAACCAAGAAAAAGAGCGTTGTTATCTGCTTGGTGGTGGTATAATATGATAAATAGGGCTAATTTAAAAGATAAGCTAACCTTTTTTCTTCATACAACATTTACGATAGCCAGTGGGGATGTTGGAGCTTCACATTACTTTTATGATCACCTAAGATTACTTGAGTTTTATTCTGAAGGAAATTTAAGAGAATTAGCCAAAAAAATAACATTGGATAATGCAATGCTAAATTATTTAGATAACACTCAAAATAATGCTAACAATCCTAATGAGAATTATGCAAGAGAATTTCTCGAGCTATTTACTATAACTAAAGGAGAACAGGTTGGAGAAGGGGACTATACCACTTATACTGAACAAGATGTTATAGAAACTGCAAAAGTTTTTTCAGGATTTAAAACCATGCTTGATAGAAGTATAATTGATTCCGATACTAATATTCCAATGGGAAGACTTTCTATTAATCACCATGATCAAGGAGTAAAAACATTTAGTTATGCATTTGATAATTATGAATTAACTGGAGGTAATTCTGAAGAAACAATATTTAATGAATTATATGAATTTGTTGATATGGTTTTTAATAAGGAAGCGACAGCCTTGGCATATGTAAAAAAACTATATAGGTTCTTTGTTAAAAGTGAATGGGATCAAGAAGTTGAAAACTCCATATTATTACCATTAGCTCAGCAACTATATCAAGAAAATTATAATATATTGCCAGTTGTAAAGAGGTTACTTAAATCTCAGCATTTCTTTGATGCCGCAGATTCTGATTCTACAGATGAAATATTAGGCTCAATAGTAAAGTCACCAATACAATTATTATCATCAACTATTACAAATTTAGGATTTAGTATTCCTAGCCCAGATGATGATATAGATAACTATTATAAATTCATTAGAAATTTTCTACATAACTCTTATTTTCCAATGAGTGGAATGAATCTTTTTGCTCCAGACACTGTTGCTGGTCA
>CAZXST010000140.1:0-2322 GCA_964643205.1 uncultured Flavobacteriaceae bacterium
TTTTGCTAATTTATAGCTTAAATATTATTGATAGTGAAGTTATTGCTCCACTTAATCCAATATTCATATATGCAGCATCTTCGTCCTGTACATAAGAAAAGATATCTGCTAATTCAAGGTCAATAATAATATTTTCATTCATAAAATAATTTATTCCAAGCCCTGCTCCTAATACAGAGACGCTATCTTCATAGTCATATCCACTGATATTAGCATACCCCATGCCAACATACCACATTAATCTTTCCCCGATATTTAAGAAATAGTTTCTTGCTCCAATACCAATTGTAGTATTTGATGTTTTATCACCTTCATAATCCACATATCCAAGACCTATAGATGCTCCTATTGACCAGCTATCAGAAATAAAATAATGAACCTGAGGTGCAAAATTGAATATTGACATTTCACCTAGATCATCATCACTACTTGAGAATGAAATTCCTCCACCTAAAACCAGATCACCTTCAGAAAAGCCATAACTTTCTTCATCTTGTGCTTGAACGGCAGAAAAACTAAATATGAATACAGTAATAAATAGTAAAAATTTTTTCATTTTGAAAATTTTTTAGTTAATATGACGCAAATGTATGAAATCATTAAGGAATTTATGGTGAAATTCAATTGCAAGTAACATGCAAATCATCAATAATACTCCCCTTTTTTCATAGTTTTTTGTTCAATTATAATTTATTTATTGATGCAATAAATGATTTTGGTGTTTCCCAATCTTCTAGCGTTATTTCATCAAAATTATATCCAATTAATTTTAATTTATTTGTTAATATCTCAACTAAATCTATTATTCTAAATTCCCTGTTAATATGATCTTCTATATTTCTCATTTTATCTCTAGCATCACTTAGTTTTGTAATATCCATATTTGTTAATTCTTTTTGTGTTATTTCTCCAGTTAATATATTTCTTGTTTGATTGGTCATTTCTTGTTCTTCTAGAATTATATTAAATGAATCTCTCGCTGTGGTGAATGAATAATTAAGAACAGATTTTATGATTTTTTGATAAAAATTCCATAGGTTTTTATAAATATTATTATTGATATCAATATTAATAGCAAAAACGTGATAGGGATCATTATATGGAGCAAGAATATCTGAATACTTGCGATAATGTGTAATATAAAAACTGGTTTTCAATATTTTTACTAATTTTTTTATTACATGACTTATTCTTACATACTTATATTTTGTGCTTTTTTTTGACTTTTTAAACTTTATATACTCAGACCCGTTTTCAAATAACTCACTAATTAAAATTTCTTCAGGACTATTTTTTTCTATTTTTTTATAATTCATAATATCTGCTGGATACATGCCCTTGCATGATAACATCATTAGGAACAGCGCAATTGATTGAGCCTGATGAATATTCGTAATTTTTGCTATCCCCTCCTCTATTTCTTTATATGTTATAATTTCCCCTGGATTTGAAGGAATTTCTTCAATAACACTCTCAGGGACATTAAATCTTTCACTAATATGCCCATCTTTATAGGCGCTATTCATAATTACCTTCATTTTTTTTACATATGAGTTTATTGAGCTCTGTTTAATGTTGTTTTTTATTGCATTGATTTTAAAAGTTAAAATGGATTGCTCATCTAATAATTCTTCAAATTGGATCCTGCTAGAAATATTTAGATGTTTTTTGAAAACTTTTACCACATTTATATAATCTTTACTGGTAATCATATTCTTAGTCTTCCCAAATTCGTTTCTTACGTATTCATCAAGAGAATATAGCTCTATACCTGATTTAAGAAAGTTTTCTAGCTCCTGTTTACTCCATTTTTCTTCTGTATAATTAACAAGAGCTTGATCTTTCTTTTGTTCAAGTTTTTTCAAAGCTATATTAAGACTTACATGTTTTGGATCAATTCTACTGATTTGATTACTCTCTGGGTTATAGTTTTCAGAGGGGACATATACGTTGGTATTTATTCTTTTGCGGTAATTAGCGCTAAAACAATCAAATAAAATAGCAGATTTTCCATGTTTTGTAGTATAAGAAGATTTTTTTATGTAAATGTTCATATTTATACAATAACTAATACAGTATAATTTGGAACTATTGATATTATTAACTATATTAATATCTGATATATACAAATATACATAATATTTTACAATAAAGATCTTGAACGTTATTCAAGCATATTTTTATAAGATTTTTTTGAATTTATATAGAATTACTTATACAAATGCTTTATTTTTCTTTAAATGAGGTGTTTTTATCTAGAATTTCTGAAATTAATCTCTCTAGACCCTTTTTATAATCTTCTAGTTTTTCCCTATTTACCAG
>CAZXST010000141.1:0-2316 GCA_964643205.1 uncultured Flavobacteriaceae bacterium
TTTAGTGATGATTTAATTAAATCATAATCGCTTGTATGAAGACCATGTATAAGACTGCCAAAATTTGCTAATTGTTTCGTAGCATCTTCTAAACTAACATTATTTGGTAAAATACTTCTTGAATATGAAGTTTTTACTTCGATTTTAGGATGAACAATTGTACAGTATAGATCATTCGGAAATGGTATTTTAATAATTTCTAAAGGAGAAATACTTTTTACTAAAACAAACCCACCCAATAATGCAGGAGCAATGTTATCTGGATGCTCAAACATACCATCTTTTTCCATATCCTTCATTGCAAACTTTATCAGATCACGCATTGTAAAAGGATCTCCCATTAATTTGTTTATAGCATACACGCTACCTGCTGCACTAGCTCCACTACTGCCAATTCCACTACCTGGCTTTATTTTCTTTATAATTTCTATTTCAAAACCGCAATCTGGTTTTAATTTATTAATTAATTCTAATGCAGAAACCGTTGCAATATTTTTATTAATATCCATGGGAAGTTCGAAGCCAGAAACATTATTAATTGCTAACCCCTTCTGGGTTGTTTTCCTTACAATCATTTCATCACCAATAGAATCCAGTGCAAATCCAAGAACATCAAAACCACAGGCAACATTAGATACCGTTGCAGGAGAAAAAACCCTTATTTCATTCATCATATATCAGGATAGTTTAATTTATAACAAATTTAACTTATAATTCTTTAAATATTATAAAGTAATCTGTAAATTGGGCTCTATTAATTTTAAAATAAACCAAAATGAAAATGCTTAGTAGAATACTTGTTCTAATCACCTTAATTTGTTCATATACAATAAATGCGCAAACAGTAGATGAAATAATTGATAATTATTTTGAAAACACTGGAGGAGTGGAAAATTGGGAGAAAATAGAAGGAGTTAAAATGAGTGCAAAAGTTAACCAAGGCGGAATGGAAATCCCTATTGAAATCGTGCAGTTAAAGAGTGGAAAAATGATGACAACCATTAACTTTCAAGGACAAAGTATAAAGCAAGGAGTCTTTGATGGAGAAGTACTATGGAGTACAAATTTTATGACTCAAAAAGCTGAAAAAAGTGATGAAGAATCAACAAATATGGTTAAAAATGAAATGAATGAATTTCCAGACCCTTTTCTAAACTATAAAGAAAAAGGATTTACAGCTGAATTAGTTGGCACTGAGACTGTAGATGGTTCTGAAACATTCAAGATTAAACTTACAACAAAACCAAATATTATAGAAGGCAAAGAAGTGCCAAGTATTGCATATTATTTCTTTGATAATGAAAATTTTGTACCTATTCAAGTTCAAGAAGAAATAAAGGTTGGTCCTGGAAAAGGTATGGTCTCTGAAATTAAATTGAGTGATTATCAAGAAGCTGGTGGTATATATATGCCTTTTTCAATGACTCAAGGAGTAAAAGGTCAGCCAGGTGCTCCAATTACAATGGACAGTATTGAAATCAATCCAACTATTGATGATGCTGAATTTGCATTTCCTGAAGAAGAACCAGAAACCCAAGAGAACTAGTTAACAAATACATTCTCAATTAATTCAATAAACTATGAAAAAGACATTTTTAGTTTGCATTGCTGTGTTTTTATTTCAAAACACATCTTATACACAGTCAAATATTAAATTAGAAAATTACTTTGGTGATCTACGAGCTAGACATATAGGCCCTGCTGTTATGAGTGGTAGAATCAATGATATGGAAAATCATCCTACGGATGCAAAAATTATCTATGCAGGAGCTGCGGGTGGTGGAGTTTGGAAGTCAAATGATGCTGGAACGACATTTAATCCAATTTTTGATGAATATTGTCAATCTATTGGAGCTATTGAAATAGATCCCAATGATCCTGATAATACAATATATGTTGGAACAGGAGAAACATGGCCTAGAAATAGTGTTTCAGTTGGAGATGGCCTATATAAATCAAATGATGGAGGGAGCAATTGGGAAAAAATTGGATTTGAAAAATCTGAGAGAATTGCAAATATCATTGTTAACCCAAATAATTCAAAAGAAATTATTGTTGGTGTATTAGGTGCTCTCTGGTCTGATAGTAAAGAAAGAGGAGTATATAAAACAACAGATGGTGGAGTTACTTGGAAGCAAATTTTATATGTTAATCAATCAACAGGTTGTGCTGATTTAGCAATTAATCCAAAAGATCCAAACATAATCTACGCCTCTATGTGGGAATTCAGAAGAACAGGTTGGTCATTTAATTCTGGAGGTGAAAATAGTGCATTATACAAATCAATTGATGGAGGAGATACATGGAAAAAAATTC
>CAZXST010000142.1:0-2307 GCA_964643205.1 uncultured Flavobacteriaceae bacterium
AGGTTTTTCCCCTTTGTTAAATTCCCTAGGCTAAATTTTTCTTGAAAATATTTATTTACTATTTTATCCTTTTCCTTCTGCATTTGTCTTATATGCATTTTATTTAATTTCTTATTTTCTAGGGGTTTATACAGATCTTCTAATGTATTATGAATTACTGAGCCAAGGGTATTGTAGGCTATTGTTTCCTCCATTTGATTTTCATCAGGAATTTCTAGGATTGTTTGATAATAAAAGGATATAGGATTTCTTATGTAGTTAATGAGCATTGATGCTGTAAATCCTTTTGCCTTTATTTCTTTTAGTTTTTTTAAAATTTGCGAATTTTTATTAATCTCTATCAGCTTCTTTTTTATTATTGGGGTTTTTGGCACTAGAATTTTATGATTTACTTTATGAATGTTTTCAATTTCTAGTTGCCTAATAAATCTACTCATTTCACCCCCACTTATTACATCTGCTTCTGTATTATAAAGAAGATGTATGTTTTTAGCTCTTTGCAATAATCTATAAAAATGATAACTATATATGGTGTCTTTATCTTTATATATTGGCAAGTTGTGCTGAATCCTAACATCAAATGGTATAAATGTGCTTCCTTTATTTCCCATTGGAAGAATGCCTTCATTTAAGGAAGAGATAATTACTGTTTCAAAATCTAGAACACGTGATTCTAGAATTCCCATTATTTGTAGCCCTTTAAGTGGCTCACCACTAAAGGGCACCTTTTCATTTTTTATTATTTCTCTATATAAACTATGCAGTGTTCCAATAGAGCTTATATGCTCATAGTTACTTTGTAATAATTTTAGTTTGTTAAATAATTTATTAAAATGATACAGATATTCGAATGTAATCTTCTTCTTATCTTTATTATTATCAAAATAATCTTTTATTCTATATATTACTTTAATACAATTATCAATTGCATTATTTGTATTATCCCAATTACTAAGAAGAAGTTCTAATATTTCTTTGTTTGATTTATTAATCTTTATTAGCGTATTTAGATTTGAGTATACTATATTATTTGTATGGATAATTTTACAAACATCCCCATCATTAGTATTTAGTAGGGGACTTATTAGCTCGTGTGATAATATTGAAATCACATTTTTATAATAGAATGATTTTTTATTATCTGAATGTAATTTTAATAAATTATCAAATAATGATGCAGTAGAGGATAGCCTAATTGGCAGTCCCATAGTTATGTTGAGATCCTTTGTTTTATTGGGAATAGAGTTTAACAAAGGGGTTAGTAGTTTCTCATCTCCTAGCACTATTGCTGTATTATTAAGATTTTTATTTTCCAGTTTTTCTATAATCTCACCAATATATTTTGTTTGTCCTATATTTTTTGCTGTGCCAATTACTGAAATATTCTTTTTTGTAGAATAATTATTCGAGATTATATCAATTTTATTAGTATTATAATAAGGCCATGTAGTTATATACTGATTTATATAGTAGCCTGATGAGTTATATTCTGAATTTATGTTAGCCTCATCGATATCCCAGTAAATTTTTGCCATTTCTGCTTGAAGTAATTCTTGAACTATTATTGATTCCGATTTATACAAAGCATTAAATCCTATAAATACATGAAGCTTTTTGTTATTAGAGCTTATATAGCTTTCTAAATTATTTATTGCTTCTTTATATATTAGCCCCTGATATCCCTTGGATTTATTCAACAGATGACTTGACAACTGGTTATAATAAATCTTTATGTTTTTCCAAAATGACATATAATTTTTTACTATTGAAGTTTTCTCTTCATCTAGGGACCAGTGATCTAGATCATTTATAGCCTGCAGATAGTTAAACACTGCATTAGAATCAGCTAATTCCCTATCTATATCATCAAAATCACTAAGAAGTATATTTGCCCATTTTATAAAATCTTCAAAATTATTTTGTTCTTTCTTTTTTGTATTTAGCTGATAAACAGAATAAAATTCGAATAGAAGCTCCGTATTAGATATTTTGGAAAGCCCGGAGAGTGATGTTATAAAGTCATCTATGGGTAGAATATCTGGACTAAAAATATTCTTTTCAATAGTATTGGAGAGAGTCTCTTTTAAAAATAATCCTGCTCTTTTATTTGGAAGGATAAAGATACAATCCGATAGATTTACTTTATTTTTTGTTAACTCTGAAAGAACTATTTGTAGAAAACTCTGCATTGTATAAAAATAAAAAACGCCTCGCAGTTAGCGAAGCGTTTTTTATTTTATTAGAGCTTTCTATTTACTTATTTCATAAAATGAATTTCAACTCTTCTATTATTTGCTCTACCTGCTG
>CAZXST010000143.1:0-2302 GCA_964643205.1 uncultured Flavobacteriaceae bacterium
GCTTCATTATTTATTGCTTTAGCCGCACCATTATAAATGTTTGCCATGGCATCAAAAATTTCATCAGGATGTCCAGGAGGCAATACCGCATCATCTGATAATAAATCAGCATTTATATTATCTGACTCTATTATCTGAACATCTTTTCCTTCTTGCATATAATAAAGAACTCTTGGGTTTTCTTGTTCCCATTTTAATCCTCCTTTCTTCCCGTAAATCATTACCGCAAAATTATTGTTTTCACCCGTTGCAATTTGACTAGCTCTAATAATACCCTTTACTCCATTGGTACATCTAATTAGAATTGATCCATCAATATCCATTTTATTATCATCATATAGGTAATTTAAATCTGCTAAAACTTTATCAATCTTAAGTTGAGTTAGATATTCTAACATATCAAAAGCATGAGTTCCAATATCTCCAATACAACAGCTAATTCCTGATTTTTTGGAATCTAAACGCCAAGTATCTATTCTTGTTTCACCCTGGTGAATAATTGGATTAATCCAGCCTTGATAATATTGAGCATCTATCTTCTGCACTTCTCCAATTGCCCCTTGAGAAATCATCTCACGTATTTTTCTTATTGTTGGATAACCTGTATAAGTATAGGTAACTGCAAAAATAAGTCCAGACTTTTGAACTAATGATCTTAATTCTTTAGCTTCTGCATAAGTCGTTGTCAAAGGTTTTTCACATATCACATGAAATCCATTTTCTAATAGACTTTTTGCCATTGAAAAATGAAGAAAATTGGGAGTGAGAATAGAGACTGCTTGCATGCGTTGTTCCTTAGGCAATTTCAGCTCCTTTTCAATCATTATTTCATAATCAGCATATACACGCTTTGAAGAAATTCCAATCAGATTGGAAAATTCTACATTACTATCCCAATCCCTACTAAAGACTCCACCTACAATATCATATTTATCATGCATTTTAGCAGCAATACGATGTAATATTCCTACCAACGAATTTCCTCCACCTCCTAAAATCCCTAATCTAATTTTTTTAATCATTACTTAAAAAATAATTATTTATTTTGATTTTCTTACAATTAAATTGGCATAACCATGAGTAATTGAATATTCTTTCTTTAAGAAATTTACCAATTGATTATGTTTCATGTCTTTTTGTTGTTTTGCAATGATAACCCAATCATCAATGGATTTACCTGTTCTATTAATCATATTTTTAATCATTGCTTTTTCCATAGATAAAGGATCCATAATTAACCTTTTTATTACAATTAATAATTAGTTTAATCTCTTAGCAGCATTTAGTAATAAATTTCTAGTTGCAATAACTCCTTCTTTCTCACCTATCTCATCGCCTTCATACTCTATGCCAATATAACCATTATATCCAGAATCTTTTACAATTTGTAACATCTTAACATAGTCAATTTTTGTTTCATTTCCGTTTTTATCAAAATTATATGATTTTGCACTTACTGCTTTTGCTGCTGGCATCATAATCTCTATTCCTTTGTAATAATCCTCATACTCAACTACACATTTTTTTGATTCTTTTACCCACTTAATACACCAATTCCCAAAATCTGGCAGAGTGCCACAATTTGATAAATTTAATGTGTTTATAACCTGCATTAATGTTTCAGGATCTGATGAAAATCCACCATGGTTCTCAACTAGAATATTAATGTTTTTACTTGCAGCATATGTAGATAATTTTCTTAAACCATCTTCTGCAGCTGTTAGCCATATATCTTCAATAAAAGTTCCATTAGTATTCACTCTAACTGAATGACATCCTAGCTTAGCTGCTGCATCAACCCATTTTTTATGTCTTTCAACAGCAGCATCTCTTTTGGTTTCATCTGGATGTGCTAAGTCACCCTCCTCGTCTATCATAATAAGTAAACATTCAACCTTATTTATAGATAAATTAATTGCCAATGAATCAATTGTCTTTTCAAACCCTATTTCATCAATTTTCTTAGAATAAAGTTCAGAAACTAATTCTACTGCATTAAATCCTAGATCTTTAGCTTCTTTAGGAAAATCTAATGGATTTGCACCATTGTTAATAATCATTCTATTAAAGGACCACTGTGCCAGTGATATCTTGAAAAATGGAGCAGGTGATTCTATTTTTTTCTTAGGATTGTTACATGAAAAAACTACTAATAGTGAAAATAAATAAAGAAAATAATAATACTTGCTCTTCATAAAAATTCAGTTTTAAAATTGTATAACGATTTTTGTATATTGTAGTATACATTACTATCTAGTTTTGCAAATTAATTAATTTAGATAGGATTAACAATTTTAAATTT
>CAZXST010000144.1:0-2263 GCA_964643205.1 uncultured Flavobacteriaceae bacterium
TCTCCTTTAAAATTGATTCCAAGTTCTATTGGCATTTCAAAAAAACTACCATCAGTTTGCACCTGATTAAGGGTAATTACAACCTGCTGTTCTTTTTTATCATATTTCCAATTTCCAGAAAGCTCTAAAGCGCCAGGCTTATATAGCCATTGTTGGAAAAAGACAGTTAGATTTTGACCTGACACTTCTTCCATTATCCTTTTAAAGTCATTAGTTGTGGCATTGGAGTCTTTATATTTCTGATAATATATTTGTATCCCCTTCCAGAAATTTTCAGTCCCTATAACCCCTCGTAGCATATGCAAAATCCAACTTCCTTTTTGATACGTTTGTAAGCTAGTAACATTTTTCATGTTCTTCAAATTGTCATGAATAATGCGGTAATTAGGATTTTTTTCATAAAACGTATTTATCATTTTTTGACTTGATTTTAAGCCTTCCAAGAAAGCATCGCGTCCATATTCATGTTCAATAAAAAGTAACGTAAAATAGGTGGCAAAGCCCTCGCTTAGCCATACATCATCCCAGTCATATTCGGTTACAGCATTACCAAACCACTGATGTGCAATTTCATGAATAACTACATTTCTCCATCTAATACTTCTATTTCCAGTAACCGATTTATCGCCATAGAAAATTGCGGATGCTGCCTCCATTCCCCCTCCAACACTGTTAGACTGTATGTTTGCTAATTTTTCATAAGAAAAAGGTCCAATATAACTGCTGTAAAATTCTAGAACCTTTTTTGTCGGCTCAGCAAAATCATAAAAGCCGGCATCTCTATCTTGACGATAGACCCAAGTTTGAATTGATTTTCCATCAAATGTGTCTACATATTGAACAGCAAAATCAGCAGCGCCAAGCACAAATAGCCAAGAAGCAATTGGTACAGATTGTTTCCAATGCGTGAGTCGTTTGCCATTAGAAAGATTAGTTTCTTCAATTTTTAATCCGTTAGAAATTACTTGATAATGATTTGGAGCAGTTACAATAAATTCGCACATTGCCTTATCATAAGGGTGATCGATTGTAGCAAGCCAGCTCCGTGCTTTGTTTGGCCAGTTGTCACTAAAAAAAGTGCGATCTCCATACTTATTCTTGCCAATTTTAAGTCCACTAGAAGGAATTCCTTTATATACTATATTAAATTTACTTCTTTGATTAAGCGAAGAAGGAGAAGGAAGTTTTATATTCAAAACATCATTTTCATGACTATAGCTCAATGCTCTTCCGTTTGATGAAACACGACTTACAACCATGCCTTTATTGTTAAGTTCCTCAGAAGCATTTACTAAATCCAATCTTAAATTTTTAACCCCAGCCCCAAGAAAACGAACATCAATAGTTACATCGCAGGTAATCTCATCAGTTTCATCAGATAGTTCAATATTAAATGCATAGTTGATGGCATCAATCTTTGGGTTTTTAGGATAATTATCTGTAAAGGCAGATATTATAGCATAACTGCTTGTAACCATTAATAAACAAATCAGTGCTAGTATTCTATTTTTTAATTTTCTCATAATATTTAGATGGTGAAAAGTATAATTACAAATTAGTCTTTAAGGGGCAAGGATTTTACAGGACGAAATTCGGTCAGCCCTATTTCTTTAATGGTTCGTTCTACATCATCTATTTTTGATGGCACAAAATCACTCAGGTTTTCAACTCCAGTTTTTGTTACAACAGCAACATCTTCTATACGAATATATTGTCTTTCTTCTGGAATCCATATCATTGGATCGATTGTAAAGACCATACCTTCTTGTAATGTAACGCCATGAACTCTACCCACATCATGTACTGCCATGCCTACCGGGTGTTGAAAATGTCCTCGAAATGTAAGTCCATTTTGTACAGCTTTTAAATGCGCTGGCTTCACAAAAGATTTTCCAATTAAGTATTCCTTCATATCTTCAGCAGCATTATCAAGTACTTCATTTGAAGTAATCCCCGGCTTGATATAACGGAATAAAGCGTCTCTATATGCTACAATAAAATTGTAAAGTGCTGCTTGTTTTTTATTAAATTTTCCGTTTACAGGCCAAATTCTCGTCACATCGCTTGTATAATAATGGTAGTCTGGTGCATAGTCCATAAGTACTAAATCCCCATCTTTCAATACATCTCTTTTATGGAAATAATGTCCCATATAAGCATTTGTGCCTCCTCCAATAATGGAAGGGTAGCCATCTCCTTGTGCGCCATGCAAATAGAAAATATACTTTGCAGCTGCATCTAGTTGGTATTCATAAACTCCAGG
>CAZXST010000145.1:0-2253 GCA_964643205.1 uncultured Flavobacteriaceae bacterium
ATATATACCTCTGGATGTCCAAGGAACCAAAATAAATGTTCAAACAGAATTGGTGATCCTCCTTGATAATGTAAAACTTCTCCTTGAATAAAAATATCTGATAGGAAAAATGATGTTCCAAAACTACGATCCATTATAAGTAGTAGTGCTGCTGATAATAAAACTGGAAAAGAAATTACACCAAGAATTGCGGTAATGAAAAATGCCCATATTGTTAAAGGCATTCTAGTTAAAGTCATTCCCTTAGTTCTTAAATTAATAATTGTAACAATGTAATTTAATGATCCCAAAAGTGAAGAAGCAATAAAAACTGCCATTGATACTAACCACAATGTCATACCTAATCCCGATCCTGGTTGTGCAATCTCTAATGCACTCAGGGGTGGATAAATTGTCCATCCAGCTGCCGCTGGACCAGCCTCAACAAAAATAGAGGCTACCATAAGCACAGTTGAAACAAAGAACAGCCAATAAGCAATCATGTTTAAAAATCCTGTAGCCATATCTCTAGCCCCTAATTGAAGGGGGATCAAAAGATTACTGAATGTTCCACTTAGTCCGGCTGTTAGTACAAAGAATACCATTATTGTCCCATGCATAGTAACTAGTGCCAAATAAATATCTGCATCCATTACACCTTCTGGAGCCCATTTACCTAGAAGAAATTCAAAAATTACATTTGGTTCTTCAGGCCAAGCTAATTGCATTCTCATTAATGAAGACATTAATATGCCTATTATACCCATAAATATAACTCCTGTAAAAAGATATTGTTTTGCAATCATCTTATGATCTTGGCTAAAAATCCACTTTGTTATAAAAGTTTCTTTGTGGTGATGTTCCTGATGATCCTTATCAAATTCTATATATTCTGACATATCTTCAATTTTAATTCTGAGCTATTAATGAGTTTTTAAAAAGGGTTTGCTGACTTATCCACTTATCAAAATCTTCCTGCGATTCAACAATTATTTTCATTTGCATATTGTAATGAGATTTTCCGCAAATCTTATTACAAAGAAGGACATAATCAAAATCATATGGATCAAGAGGTTCTTCTCCCTTTGCAATTAATTCCTTACTTTTTTCATCTCTAATCTTATTAATTGTAAGAACTTTATCTATCATATTTGGAGTATTCCTCATTTCTTGAGTTGTCATATTAGGCGTTAATAAGAACTGGGTTACCATGCCAGGCACACAATTCATTTGGGCTCTAAAATGAGGCATATATGCAGAGTGAAGCACATCCTGTGAACGCATCTTAAATAACACTGGCTTATTAACTGGCAAGTGTAATTCAGTAGTTATTATGTCATCACTAGCATTTGGATCAGACTCATCAATTCCAAGAATATTTGCTCGATCAATATCAATTAATCTAACATTACTTTTGCCTAAAGCATTATCATTGCCAGCATATCGTGCTTTCCAATTAAACTGTTGAGCATATAATTCAACTACCATAGGATCATCATCTTGTGATATATTCATTACATCAGCCCATGTTAAAAGTCCATAGGTAATAAATCCTGTAAGTACTATTGCTGGAATTATTGTCCAAATAATTTCAAGTTTATGATTATCAGTATAGAATAGCGCTTTATTCCCCTTCTGACCTTTGTATTTATAGGCAAAATAATGAAGCATAAACTGAGTAATTGTCTGTACAATAAATATTAATACTAATGTGCTTATCATTAATGTATCATTCTCTACACCGTGTTCTGATGCTGCATCAGTAATAAGAGGGAAATGTCCGTATTTTAAAATGCAAATAATTGTAATACCATATATAAAGGCAAGAAAGCCTAACATCAGCCTTGCATTAACTCTATTATCCTTGTCATTGGCAATTTGAGAATCATCTATTATTTCTCCTTTTAAGGCACGAGACAAATCAAAAATTTTGATCATCTGCCATATTGCAATTGAAATAAAAATTAATATTAATGTTATAAAAAGTGTAATCATTCGTTAAACAATATTTTAATAATGAAAATTTTCACTCTCCTTTATAAAAGGATTCCCTTTTGCTAAAAGCGGAGCCTTAGAAAGCGAATAAAAAACTAATATTATAAATAATCCTGTAAATAATGCTAAAGCACTAATTTCTGACAATCCAAAACCCCATCTATCTCCAACAGTTGCTGGCATAATCATATTATATACATCCATGTAGTGCCCTACAAGTATTATCATTCCAGCCATCACTATAAACCAAGGAACTCTTTTATAATCACTATTCATTAA
>CAZXST010000146.1:0-2243 GCA_964643205.1 uncultured Flavobacteriaceae bacterium
TTACAACTAATTTTCTAGATTTTGCATGATTCCTATGCTCGCATAAAAAAACTCCCTGCCATGTTCCAAGTAGTGGTCTTCCATCCTTAATTGGAAAAGAGACTGAAGAGCCTAGAAGACTACTTTTAATATGTGAAGTCATATCATCAGGTCCCTCAATTGTATGCTTAAAATGTGTTTCATCTTCTGAAACCATCTTATTAAAATGAGTCTCAAAATCTTCTCTAACTGTCGGATCAGCATTTTCATTTATTGTAAGACTTGCTGAGGTATGTTTAATAAAAATATGTACAATTCCAGACATCCTAGGCAATATATCTAGAATTTCATTTGTAATAATATGGAAGCCCCTTGGAAAAGGATTTAATATTATCTCTTGCTGAAATATCATGTAACAAAATTAATAATATAAAGACTTATAAATAAATAATTTCTCAATAGAAGTTTTGAACAATTCAGAAAGTTTGAATGCAGTTGGAAGACTTGGATCAAATTTACCTTTTTCAATCGCATTTATCGCCTGACGAGAAATGCCAATTAACTCTGCCAGTTCATCCTGAGTTAATTTTTGTTTTTTTCTAAATTCTCTTACCTTATTCTTCATTGATATGTTTTGAAAATAAAAATTGTAGAGAATATAAAAGTTAAAGCTGAAAAAACTACTAAATGATGAATTTGAGGTTCTAATATAAGTAATCCTGACTTATGCAATCCAATAAAAAACAGGCCTATGAAAATAGTGAGAAATAAAGTTAGAGATACAGCTTTTAATTGAATGGTTTTTTGAAATTCATCATAATCGTCAAACTGATTTTTACTTGAATACAACATTGCAATGATTAAAATAAAATTTGTTAAGGCAGCAATAATTGTAATTGTAGTATCTACCCACAGTTCATTGGGTCCGAGTACTAAAATTGCAAAGCTTATCAACCATAGAAATGTCCAAGCCATCACAATTTTATTATGTTTTATTTGTTTTTTCATATTATCGTTTTAACCAATACCACAGTAACACCATTATAAAACATATCGTAAACCATAACATGAAATTAGTAGTTTTATTCTTTTTCATAGCATTATTTGTAAAGTTTAGTTGACAAATATAGATAATAATATTAAAATGTCAAGTTTTATTTACATATTTTTATTAAAATCTATGAAATTAAGTATAATATTTTCTTGAAAAACAAAAAAAAGGACTAGAATGAATCCAGCCCTTTATAATTGACTATCTACTATTAAATTTTGATGTATTTATTCAGCAGGATCTGGTGCAACTGCCATTATTAATCCAGTGGCATCCCCAAAATCACCTGAATTGACAATCATGCCATTATCATTAAAAGTAAAATAGTGATACATAAGAATCTCAAAGTCTTTACCAGAAGCAGTATTGGTTCCTGTCCATACACCATAGGTTCTTACACTTCCGTTTAATTGACCTGTTTCTGGATCAACTCCAGGGAGATAATTTTCAGGCGTATATGTTATATTTTCCATAGCATCATGCCATCCTTTCATATAAGCCATAGCTTCTTCTTTGTTCATTACAGGGCTACCATAAAAGCATCCTTGCCATTGTACATCATCTGACATTAATGCTGCTGTTGCATCATAATCTTCAGATGTAAATGTGTCGAACCAAGTTTTTGCTAATTCAACATTTTTGTCAAAATCTGGGTTTTGTTGAACACCAGTACATGATGATAATGTAATCATCAAAATTAAAATCATTAGTTTTTTCATTATTATATATTTAAAAAGTTAATATTATTACTGAAATGAAGCCATAAATCCTCCAAAATCAAAGTAATCTCCACCCCCAATAATTTTTCCGTCTTTAAAGGCCATAGGGTGATATGACTTTAGGGCCCATTCTTTTCCTGATTCAGTATGAACTCCAGTCCATGTACCATAAGTTCTAACACTTCCATCTCTAACTCCTGTTTCAGGATCTACACCAGGTAACCAGTAATCTGCATCAAATTTAATATTGTCAAACATTTGTTGATACATTTTCATAGCCTCAATATGCTCAGCCTTGCCATAATTTTCTGATCCATACATAGGTGGTGACCAGTCTAAATCATCGTGAAGAAGTTCAGCTTGAGCTTCCCAATCCTCTGCAAAATGAAGGTCAATAAATTTCTGTGCAATTTCCTTATTTTTTTCAAAATCGGCATGTTGTTCATTTCCAGAATTATTTGAAACCCCTTGATTAAAAACACAAGATGTGAATA
>CAZXST010000147.1:0-2219 GCA_964643205.1 uncultured Flavobacteriaceae bacterium
ACAGATCCAACTACTGGTGGGACAACGGCTTCTTTTGCAATGCTAGGTGATATTAATATCAGTGAACCCGGCGCTTTAATTGGATTTGCTGGGCCTAGGGTGGTTAAAGATACTACTGGGAAAGACCTTCCTGAAGGGTTTCAGAAAGCAGAATTTGTTTTAGATCATGGATTCCTTGATTTTATAACTCATAGGAAAGACTTGAAAAAGAAAATTAATCTATACCTTGATCTTATTCTCAATAGAACTATAAGAGAATAAAAATATCCCTAATTAAATCTCAGTTTCCTTATTTTTATTATATTTGCGCCTCTGTTTATAACAGATATAATTTATACATAATAATTATTAATAAAATGTTTGCATGTATTTAACTAAGAAAATAAAAGAAGATATATTTAAAAAGCACGGCAAAAAAGCCGAAAACACTGGAAGTACTGAAGGACAGATTGCACTGTTCACCTTCAGAATAAATCATTTAACTGAACATCTTAAGAAGAATAAAAAAGATTTCAACACGGAAAGATCTCTTGTAAAACTAGTAGGAAAAAGAAGAGCCTTGTTGGATTATCTAACTAAAAAAGATATTTTAAGATATCGAGCAATTGTAAAAGAGTTAGGCTTAAGAAAATAATTGATTATAATTAATAGATCAAATCATAGTATAATAATTATTCATTGGTTTAAGATAATATCAACACAAATTTTATTTAACCAAAAAAAATAATTATGAAACCAAAAATTTATAAAGAGCTAATTGACCTTGGCGATGGTAGAGAAATTTCTATTGAAACAGGGAAATTAGCAAAACAAGCCCATGGATCAGTAGTGGTTCAAATGGGTAAAGCAATGCTGCTTTGTACAGTAGTTTCAAACTATAAAGCAAGTCCAGTGGATTTTTTGCCTCTTACGGTTGACTACAGAGAAAAATTTGCTGCTGCAGGAAAATATCCAGGTGGATTTTTCAAAAGAGAAGCAAGACCTAGTGATGGAGAAGTTCTAACGATGCGTCTTGTTGACAGGGTTCTTAGACCACTGTTTCCAAAAGATTATCACTATGAAACACAAGTTATGATTCAACTTATGTCTCATGATGAAGATGTAATGCCAGATGCGCTAGCAGGTCTAGCTGCTTCTGCTGCAATCCAACTTAGTGATTTTCCATTTGAATGTCCTATTTCTGAGGCTAGAGTTGCTAGGGTCAATGGCAAATTTGTCATTAACCCATCAAGAGCGCAACTTCAAGAATCTGATATAGATATGATGGTTGGAGCTTCAGCTGATTCAGTAATGATGGTTGAAGGTGAAATGGATGAATGTTCTGAGGAAGAAATGGCTGAGGCAATAAAATTTGCACACGAGTCTATAAAGCTTCAAGTTGCTGCGCAAGTTAAGTTAGCTAAAGCAGTTGGAAAGAAAGAAGTTAGAGAGTATGAAGGTGCAGTTGAAGATGAAGAATTGGCTAAAAAAGTTCATGACTTTACTTATGACAAATGCTATGCAATTGCAAAAAAAGGTTCTTCAAAAGTAGAAAGAAGCCTAGCTTTTGGCGAGGTTAAAGAGGAATTAATGAATAGTTTTTCTGAAGAAGAAATTGAAGAAAAAGCTGATTTAATATCAAAATATTTTTATAAATCTGAGAAAGAGGCTATAAGAAACTTAACCCTTGATGAAGGATTAAGATTAGATGGTAGAAAAACAACAGATATTCGTCCTATTTGGTGTGAGGTAAACTACCTTCCATCAACTCACGGATCATCTATCTTTACTAGAGGAGAAACACAAGCATTAGCTACTGTTACTTTGGGTACATCTAGAGAGGCAAATCAAATAGATATGCCTTCTTATCAAGGTGAAGAAACATTCTACCTACACTACAACTTTCCACCTTTTTCTACAGGAGAAGCTAGACCCATTAGAGGAACTTCTAGAAGAGAAGTTGGTCATGGTAATTTAGCTCAACGTGGATTAAAAGGAATGATTCCAGAGGATTGTCCTTACACTGTTAGGGTGGTTAGTGAAGTTCTAGAAAGTAATGGATCTTCTTCTATGGCTACAGTATGTTCTGGTACAATGGCACTTATGGATGCTGGGGTACAACTAAAGAAACCTGTTTCTGGTATTGCCATGGGATTAATTTCAGATGGTGATAAACATGCTGTACTTAGTGATATTCTAGGTGATGAAGATCATCTGGGTGATATGGACTTTAAAGTAAC
>CAZXST010000148.1:0-2196 GCA_964643205.1 uncultured Flavobacteriaceae bacterium
CCTTCTCCAAGTACAAATCCGTCTCTAGTAGCATCAAAAGGCCTAGAAGCAGTTGCAGGAGAATCATTTCTAGTTGATAATGCATGCATTGCGTTGAAGCCTGCCATGCCAGTAATATTGACTCCTGCCTCACTTCCTCCTGAAACAACAATATCACAATAACCTAGTCTAATATAATTTAAGGAATCAACTAATGCATTGGCTGAAGATGCACATGCAGAAACTGTTGTATAATTGGGCCCCATAAAACCATACTTAATCGATATATAGCCAGGGGCTATATCTCCAATCATTTTTGGAATAAAAAATGGATTAAATCTTGGGGTACCATCACCTGCAGAAAAATTTAATATTTCATTTTGAAATGTTTCTATCCCGCCTATTCCCGATCCCCATATTACACCAACTCTTAATTTATCTATACTATCAAGATCAAGCCCTGAATCAGTAATTGCCTCCTCAGTTGAAACCATAGCGTATTGTGTAAATTTATCCATTCTCCTCTGTTCTTTTCTATCAAGAAAATCAGAAATATTAAAATGTTTTAATTCACATGCAAATTTTGTTTTAAATTTTGAGGTATCAAAGTATGTGATGGGAGCTCCACCACTTTTACCACTGGCAAGTCCTTGCCAAAAATCGCCAATATTATTGCCAATTGGGGTTAAGGCTCCAAGGCCTGTAACAACAACTCGTCTCAAAGCCATGAAAATTAGATTGGTTAAATACTCTCGATGTAAGAAATTGCTTGCCCTACAGTTGCTATGTTTTCAGCCTGATCGTCAGGAATCTGAATATTAAATTCTTTTTCAAACTCCATAATTAATTCTACGGTATCCAGTGAATCTGCTCCTAAATCATTAGTGAAGCTAGCCTCTTCAGCTACTTCATTTTCATCAACGCCTAATTTATCTACTATAATAGCTTTTACTCTTGATGCAATGTCTGACATAATTTTTGTTTTTTATATTTATAATATAGTTAGAGTGCAAAAATAAAAAACTTTATTTTAATTTAACTATTTCAATAAAAAATTTACACTCAGTTATTAAATGAATTCTAATCAAATTATAATCTTTGCGTCTGGTTCAGGATCTAATGCAGAAAACATAGTTAATTATTTTTCTAATAAAAGATCCAATCTCAAATGGTTGATATGCACCAATAATCCAAAAGCTAGAGTAATTGAAAGGGCAAAAAAATTGAATATAGATTTTAAAATTTTTACAAAAGATGAGCTTTATAATGATTCTATTTTAAATTTCATGATTTCATTGAGTCCTGCATTAATAATCTTAGCTGGGTTTCTATTAAAATTGCCTGGCAAAATAATTAATGTTTATAATAATAAGATTATTAATATTCATCCTGCTTTATTGCCTAAATATGGAGGCAAAGGAATGTATGGGATGAATGTTCATAAAGCAATTATTAAAAACAAAGAAGCTGTAAGTGGGATTACAATTCATTATGTAAACAAACAATATGATGAAGGGCCTATTATTTTTCAAAAAAAAATTAAAATAAATCCCAATTACACTCCAAATGATTTAGCAAAAAAAATACATGATTTAGAGATGAAATATTTTCCAAAAATCGTAGAAAATTTATTGGCTCTATGAAATCAAATAAAAAAAAATATTATGTAGTTTGGGAAGGAAATAATATTGGTATTTTCAATACTTGGGATGAGTGTAAACTTCAAACTAAAAATTACAAGGGAGCAAAATATAAATCTTTCGCAACATTAAAAGAAGCTAAAGTAGCTTACAATATGTCTTATTACGAATATAAAAATATTGAACCTAAGAAAAACAATGCTAATCCTCCAAATTACAATTCAATATCTGTTGATGCAGCTTCAAGTGGTAATCCTGGTAAAATGGAATATCAAGGAGTAGATACTAAATCAAAAAAAATCTTATTTAAACAAGGCCCCTATAAAGAAGCTACAAATAATATAGGAGAATTTCTTGGCCTTGTGCATGGGCTAGCATTGCTAAAGAAATTAAAAAGCAATAAAATAATTTACTCTGATTCAATAACAGCAATAAGCTGGGTAAAAAAGAAAAAATGTCAAACCAAACTTATTCCAAATAAAAATAATAAAGAAATTTTTGTGTTAATTCATAGGGCTATTCATTGGTTAAATTCCAACACTTATAACACTAAAATTGTGAAATGGGAAACAAAAAA
>CAZXST010000149.1:0-2159 GCA_964643205.1 uncultured Flavobacteriaceae bacterium
CATCATTAAAGAATGAAAGAAATGCATCATAACTTAATATAAAGATTAATATTACTGAAAAAGGCATAGCATATCTATGAATATTCTGTACAAGTAGTAATCCTGTTTCACCTTCATATCTCCTTCCAGAGCTAAATGCATTAATATTTCCATTAGTAAGGGTAGAGATTTTAGAAGGTACCCCTTTAATAGGTTGAACAGCACAAGCTGGTGGATTTAAAGAAAATGCTCTATAGTATGCCTTTCTATAATAGTAGCATGTAAATCTAAACGATAAAGGAAATATAAGAATTAACCAGGCTGGGGATTGACCAGGTAGCCAACTAAGCCATTCAGGCCAAGATCCTAGTAAGGAATGATCCATTGGTGGCACTCCAGGCTTTAAAGCATCTATATATACAGTAGGAGAGTAAAATGGAGAAAGATATCCTCCAAAACCTTCATTACCACCGCTCCACCAAAAGTATTCACCCTGCCATGCAGCCCATGTAGAATAAACTATAAAAATAAGTAATCCAAGAAGTACTAATAGAGGAGAGATCCACCATTTATCATCTACCAATTCATTTGTTATTATGTCCCTTTTTAACATCTGTAATTATAGTTGCACAAATATACATCCCAAAATTATCAAAGAAAAGATTATTCTTTAGAAAATGATAAAATACATTAAAAAGTGATCTATAATTATTATAAAATCAATATTTATTTTAAAGTTATTACATTTATAAAGAAATATAATCAAATGAAATACGATAGAATAGATTCAGGACTTTTTGTAAAAAATAGAAAGAACTTTATGAAAAAAATGAAAGGGAAAAGTATTGCCTTTTTTAATTCTAATGATATATACCCAATCAGTGCTGACTCTACACTTGCATTTGAACAACATAGAGATATATTTTATTTGTCAGGGGTTGATCAAGAAGAAAGCATTCTTGTTCTATGTCCAAATGCAAAAGATGATAGGAATAAAGAAATTCTATTTCTAAAAGAAACAAATGACCATATAGCCGTTTGGGAAGGTCCTAAACTAACAAAACAACAAGCATTTGAAACAAGCGGGGTAAGAACAGTCTATTGGCTTAAAGATTCTGATAAAATAATTGCAGAACTAGTTGATCAGTGTGAGACTATATATTATAATCACAATGAACATTATAGAGCAAAAGTGGAAACAGAAACAAGAGAAGAGCGCTTTAATAAATGGCTTAAAGAAAAGTATCCACATAAAAAAGCTGAAAGAAGTAATCCAATTTTACAAAGGCTAAGGTCTGTGAAAGATCCTTTAGAAATTGATCTAATACAAAAGGCATGTGATATTACTAATAAAGGTTTTAGAAGGATTTTAAATTTTGTAAAACCCGGAGTTTGGGAATATGAAATTGAAGCTGAATTTATTCATGAGTTTTTAAATAATCGCTCTAAAAGATTTGCTTACACTCCAATTATTGCCTCGGGTAAAAATGCAAATATTCTTCATTATAACGAGAATAATAAGCAATGCAGAGATGGTGAGCTGATTCTCTTGGATGTAGGTGCTGAATATGCAAATTACTCAAGCGATATGACTAGAACAATTCCTGTTTCAGGAAGATTCACTAAAAGGCAAAAAGACATTTATAATGCTGTATTAAATGTGAAAAATCAAGCTACAAAAATGTTAGTTCCAGGAGCAGATTGGAAGCAATATCATGTCGAGGTTGGCAACCTAATGACTACAGAATTATTATCTCTGGGACTACTTGATAAAAGTGATATTAAAAATGAAACAGAAGAAAACCCTGCTTATAAAAAATACTTTATGCACGGTACTTCACACCACATGGGCCTAGATACTCATGATTATGGCTTGTTAGATGAGCCCATGCAAGCAAATATGGTTTTTACTGTTGAGCCTGGAATTTATTTGCCCGATGAAGGCTTTGGAATTCGTCTAGAAGATGATGTAGTAATACAAGAGTCAGGAGATCCAATAAATCTAATGAAAGATATTCCAATTGAAATTGAAGAGATTGAAGAATTAATGAATAATTAATTTTTAGCTCCCCAGCCTCTGGCCTTTAATTCAATAGAAGATTCATCTCTTAAAATTAAATTGCGACCAGCTTTTTCTTCTTTTATATATCCAATAACAGTCAAATTTGGATTTGCCTTAA
>CAZXST010000150.1:0-2144 GCA_964643205.1 uncultured Flavobacteriaceae bacterium
GAGGAAGAGACAGATTTAGATGAGATTACAATTAATTATAACAAGAAAACTTCTAAAGTCTCTTTTTTAGGAACACAAAATATAACAACTTTAACCTCAGATGAATTATTAAAAGCAGCTTGCTGCAATTTAGCAGAGAGTTTTGAAACAACTCCATCAATTGATGTTAATTTTTCTGATGCAATTTCAGGTTCTAAGCAAATTAAAATGTTAGGCTTGAATAGTCCTAATATATTAATGTCTATTGAAAATATTCCATCTATTAGAGGTGCCTTACAGGCTCATGGTTTAAATTATATCCCTGGCACATGGATTGAAAGTATTCAAATTACTAAAGGAGCAGGAAGTGTAGTAAATGGTTATGAGAGTATTACAGGGCAAATAAATGCTGAGCTTCGAAAACCTATAAATGATGATAAGTTATTCTTAAATATGTATGTTTCAGAAATGGAGCGATATGAGATCAATACGCATTACAATACTAAACTGTCAAATAAATGGGACTATGGATTATATATCCATGGCAATACAAAGAATAACAGTGATGATAGAAATAATGATGGATTTAGAGATTCTCCAACAGGAGATCAAATTAATATATATAATAGGTTTCAATATACTAATCCTGAAAAAGGATTAGTTAGTTTTATAGATTTTAATTATGTTGATGATAATAGAGCTTTCGGTCAAAATGGATATATTGACGACCCATTATTAATCCCCACTAATACATATTGGGGGGGGACCAAAAACTCTGTAAACTTCAAAAGTAATTTTAAATTAGGCTATGTTAATCCTAATATTCCATATCAATCATTAGGATTGCAGTTTTCTTATAGTAATTTTTCAGAAGGATCAGATATTGGATTTAGTATTCATGATATTGAACATCAAAGTATATATTCAAACTTGGTATATAATTCAATTATTGGAGATACAAGACATAAAATTAAAACAGGTATTTCTTTTACTTATGACAAATATGATGAATTTGTAAATAATATGAGATTTCAAACTTTTAATCTTGACAGAAAAGAACATTCTTTTGGCGGATTTTTTGAATATAATTTTGATGATTTAGATAAAATAAATTTATCTGCAGGAATTAGATATGATAATCATAATGTAATAGGGGGATTTCTAACACCAAGATTACATTTAAATTATTTAATTTTTCCAAAAACTTCATTAAAATTTTCTCTAGGGAAAGGCACAAGAATGGCAAATGTTTTTTCTGAAAATCAAAAACTATTTTATAGTTCAAGAATTATATCTTTTTCTACTTTGTTTGACATCAGCAATGGAAGTTATTTTGATTTAAAGCCTGAATCAGCATGGAATTATGGTTTGTCCGTAACTAATAATTTTAGACTATTTAATAATAGTGCTCAATTAATACTTGACTATTATGTTACTGATTTTGAAAATCAAGTTGTAGTTGATTGGGAAACACCATCAGCTATTTTATTTTATAATTTACAAGGAAGTAGTTATGCAGAAAGTTTCCAAGCTCAATTACAATATACTCTTTCAAATAATATTAGCATATTATCAGCTTATAAGATTTCAAATGTTAAAACTGATTATATTTCAGGAAGGTTACACAAACCTTTAAATCCAAAAAATAGATTTTTCTTAAATTTTGCATATGATGGAAATAAAAACAGTAAGGGTGCAAATTGGAAATATGACTTAACATACAATTTGATAGGAGAACAACGATTCCCATCTACTGAAAATAGCCCTATTGAATATAGAATGGATGAGTTTGCACCTGATATTACTTTAGTGAATACGCAGTTAACTAGAGTTTTTAATAAATCATTTGAAACATATCTAGGAATTGAAAACCTCACAAATTATAAACAAATGAATCCTATAATTTCAAATGAAGATCCATTTGGACAGTATTTTGATTCTACATTTATCTATGGGCCATTATTTGGAAGAATGTATTATCTTGGACTTAGATATAGAATTAATTAAAATGAAGAATTTATTTATCATTCTATTTTTACTAAGCTTTAGCTTATCATTTTCTCAGACAATAACTGAAACATTTTTTGTAGATGGAGTTTGCGGTATGTGCAAAGAAAGAATTGAAAATTCTTGTATAAAAGTAAAGGGAATTAAAATGGTAAATT
>CAZXST010000151.1:0-2133 GCA_964643205.1 uncultured Flavobacteriaceae bacterium
TCTTTTATCTTGATCAAAAATTACTTTTTCAAAATCTTGAATTACAGACGCTGGCTCATCAAGATTATAGTTTCTACCTACAATACAATATCCTCTACATTTATTATTAGAAATAGGTTGAGATGAAAAAAAGTATATCATCCCTTGTTCTCCTCCCCAACCTAATCTTAATAAAATAGTATAGGGTATATGTAGCTCATAAACACTTTTTCTTTCAGGCTTTACAACTTTTTTATTTGCAAAAATGGGAAAATCATTTGTATTGCTAGCTTCGGGTCTTACAATTGAATAATGAAGCACAGATCCTTTTACCTGTACTTTACATTCTGGAACTAATGGGCGATCAGGATCACCAAGAAGCCCTGGATGTACCCATGGAAAATGACCAAAATCAGTAAAATTTTCTACCTGTCTAGAACTATCACTATTCCATTCAAAAGGACCAGTGTTAATAAATTGCCACTTTTTATCCTTAAACTCTTGAATATTCGGAAGATTATATACAGGCTCATTAATGGCTACCCAGACAATACCAAATTTTTCTATACAATTATATTTAGGTGTATTTGCCTTACTTGGGATTTTTGTATTTGGTGCTTGAGGAATTAATATACATTCTCCATATCTGTCATATTGCCAGGCGTGATAGGGACATACAATACAATCATCTTTCACCCAACCCAATGATAATGCGGTTCCCCTGTGTATACACAGATCTTTCATAGCATGTGCTTTACCATCTGATGTGCGCCAAATTACAATTGCCTCATCTAATAGAAATGTACCAAATGGAGCATCCATTGATATTTCCTCACTATAACCAACAGGATGCCAGCATGAGTACAATTTTTCTGGGAAAGAAGTGTTGTTTATATCCATATAAAAGTTAAGTCTGTTACCCAATTTAATGAAAATGCAGTAAATTTGTATATATGAAAACTAAAAAAGATATTGTAAAAGACTGGATTACAAGATACTCTGGAAGAGAAATTAAATCTTTTGGAAAATTTATATTACTTACTAATTTCCAAAAGTATGTTGATGAATTTGCGAGGATTAATAATGTTAATATTGATGGTCTCGATAAGAACATGCCATCAGCTACACATAAAGAAATTACAATAATTAATTTTGGTATGGGCAGTCCGAATGCTGCTACCATAATGGATTTATTATCTGCAATTAGGCCTAAGGCAGTTCTTTTTTTAGGAAAATGCGGTGGTTTAAAGAAGAGAATTAAAATAGGAGATTTTATTTTACCTATTGGAGCTATTAGAGGAGAGGGTACTTCAAATGATTATTTTCCAATTGAAGTTCCTGCAATGCCTTCTTTCTCATTACAAAGAGCTATTTCTTCTGCATTAAAATATCAAAAAATTGATTATTGGACAGGAACTGTTTTTACAACAAATAGAAGAGTTTGGGAATTTGATAGTAAATTCAAGAATTATTTGAAGAAAATTAGAGCATATTCTATTGATATGGAAACAGCAACTTTATTTACTGTTGGATTTCATAATAGAATTCCCATTGGAGCTTTACTTTTAGTTACTGATCAGCCAATGATTCCAGAGGGGGTTAAAACTAAAATAAAGGATGATACAAATTCTGTATTATTTGACAGAAAACATTTGTTAGTTGGCATTGAATCTCTAAAGCAAATTATTAATCATGAAGATACGGTTAGGCATTTAAAATTCTAATCTTATTTCTATTTTCATTAGCTTTATATTTATGAAAAATATATCATTTATTCTTTTAGCATCACTAATACTTGGATGCGTTGATCAGCCAACAATTACATTAAAAAAATTTGAAGGTTCCCCTGAATATTCTAATTCAATATTAGATCTCTCTCAAATTACAGAAGATGAAAATTTCAACATCAATTTTAATTTTGAACTTGAGAACTATGAGCTTGGTATACAGACTTTAGGAGCAGGAGAGAACGGTTTAGCGAACTCTGCCCAAGGTCAACATATTCATATGATTGTTGATAATGGTCCTTATTCTGCTCATTATTCATCTGATTTTTCAAAAGAATTAAAAAATGGAAATAATTTAATTTTGTTTTTTTTATCAAGATCTTTTCATGAATCTGTAAAGAATCCAAATGCATTTTCATTAATACAA
>CAZXST010000152.1:0-2099 GCA_964643205.1 uncultured Flavobacteriaceae bacterium
TCTGTTGCATTATCACCCATGTCATCTCTAGCTGTTTCTGCTAGATCTTTTAATGATTGAGTGATTTCTGGATATTTTTCAATTACATTATATCTTTCGCCAGGGTCTCTTCTTAGATTATATAAGGAGTAATCTAATGTTAATCTAGCATATTTTCCGCCATGACCATCCATTCCTGGTAGAACATTTTCATAAGATCTAGAGTTATGTGGTAAAATCAATTTCCAATGATCTTTTCTTACTGCCTCCAGTCTATTGGTTTTATAGTAATAAAAAAAATGATCTCTAGGTGAGATTGTTTCACCTTTTAATATTCCAAAAATACTAACTCCATCAATTTTATGTTTTGGTAATTTACCGTTTACAATTTCTGTAAGAGTTGGTAATATATCAATTGAAGCAGCAAGGTTATTAGATATTGTAGATTTTTTTATAACTCTTGGCCAGGAAATTATAGTTGGAACTCTTTGTCCACCTTCAAAAACAGTTCCTTTTCCTTCTCTTAAGCCTGCGGTATTCCCAGCATGGTTTCCAAAATTTAACCATGGGCCATTATCACTTGTAAAAATTATAATAGTATTTTCAAGTATATTATTTTCTTCAAGAGCTTTAACGATTTGTCCCAACGACCAGTCAAGTTCCATTATTACATCACCATACAATCCTTGACTGCTTTTTCCTTTGAATTTATTAGATGCAGCAATTGGTACATGAGGCATGGAGTGGGGCACATAGAGAAAAAATGGGTTTTCTGCATTTTTATTAATAAAGTCAACAGATTTTTCAGTATAATCAGTGGTAATCATTGCTTGATCATCAAGCGTTTTTACCTCGGCTACCTTATCATAATTTTCTATTATAGGTAGCTCAGGGTAGGCTTTCTTTTTGTAATTATTTGGATCAGTAATTGGATTACCATCAAAATCTACTGGCCACATATCATTTGAATAAGGAATTCCATAATAATAATCAAATCCGTGATTGAGCGGAAGAAACTCTTTCTGATGGCCTAAATGCCATTTTCCAATTACAGCAGTTTTATAATCTTTTTCTTTTAGAATTTCTGCAATGGTTTTTTCTTTTGAGTGTAAACCTGTTTTTGATCTAGGAGATAATGCCCCGTGAATACCAATTCTATTAGGATATGTACCTGTCAATAAACCTGCCCTTGAAGCGCTACAAACAGCTTGAGCTGAATAGAAATTTGTAAATAGCATTCCATCATCTGCCAATCTATTAATGTTAGGAGTGCTATAGTTTATTGCACCAAAACTTTCAATATCGCCATATCCCATATCGTCTAATAGTACAATAACAATGTTAGGATCACCTTGTTTATCTACTATGTTATTTGAGCAATTATAGCAAAGTAATGTAGATGCTAGTAGAAATGTAGCTATTAAATTAATTTTCATTTTCATTAACGTGTGGTTTTACCAGAAAAATGCGTATAAAAAAGCTGTGATTATACACACTGCAAAAGCAGGAATATTAAAATCCGGGTTAGTTTTAAATAATCCTTTTGTTAGCTGTATTGCTTTAGGATCCTCCTGTTGAGAAGTTAAATTACTTAATAGATATATTATACCAATTGTTGCCAGGCATGTCCACATCATTTGATTCATAAAAGGTTCGTTAACAAACAGTGGACTATCAATCCATCCTTTAGGTCCTAC
This sequence comes from uncultured Flavobacteriaceae bacterium, assembly GCA_964643205.1. Taxonomy (GTDB): domain Bacteria; phylum Bacteroidota; class Bacteroidia; order Flavobacteriales; family Flavobacteriaceae. The sequence continues at coordinate 1,677 of CAZXST010000152.1, forward strand.
CTTAAAATACATAGCGATTGGTATAGATGATACTACACCCCATATTGCAGCACTATTTGTTGTTTTCTTATAGAATAATCCCATTACAAATACAGCTAATATACCAGGGCTAACAACACCTGTGTATTCTTGAATAAACTGAAAAACTTCTCCTAGACTTCCAAGCTGAGGAGCAATAAGCATAGCTATTGTTAAAGCAACCAAAACAGTTATTCTACCAACTCTTACACTTTGCTTGTCTGAACTATTTTTATTTATATGGGACTTATAGATATCCATTGTAAAAATAGTTGAAGTTGAATTCAACATTGAAGCTAACGAGGAAACTATTGCTGCAGCAAGAGCTGCTAGGATAAGACCTAGAAATCCAGCAGGAATAAAGTTTTTTATTAACCAAGGAGCTGCATTATCATTAGCTATCAT
>CAZXST010000153.1:0-2075 GCA_964643205.1 uncultured Flavobacteriaceae bacterium
GTAATTCTTGAAAGAGCAGTTCCTTCAATTGAGGATGGTTTCAAACCTGTTCAAAGGAGAATAATGCAATCAATGAAAGATTTGGATGATGGAAGATATAATAAAGTTGCTAATATTGTTGGACACACTATGCAGTACCATCCACATGGAGATGCTAGTATTGCAGATGCGATGGTTCAAATTGGACAAAAAGATCTTTTAATTGATACTCAAGGAAATTGGGGAAACATATTAACTGGAGATAGAGCAGCTGCATCAAGATATATAGAGGCAAGACTATCAAAATTTGCACTTGATATTGTATTTAACCCCAAAATTACTAATTGGCAATCATCTTATGACGGTAGAAGAAAAGAGCCTGTTAATTTGCCAGTAAAATTTCCACTACTTCTAGTGCAAGGAGCTGAGGGAATTGCAGTTGGTCTTTCTACAAAGATTTTGTCTCACAATTTTATAGAATTGGTTGAAGCTTCTATTAGTTGTCTAAAACAAAAGAAGTTTACTTTATTGCCAGATTTTATAACAGGTGGAATAGCTGATTTTACTAACTATAACGATGGAAAAAGAGGAGGTAAGGTTAGAATTAGAGCTAAGATTTCTGTAATGGATAAAACAACACTTCTTATCAGTGAAATACCTTTTGGAACAAGTACAACCTCATTGATTGATTCGATATTAAAAGCAAATGACAAAGGAAAGATTAAGATTAAGAAGATAGATGATAATACAGCATCTAAAGTTGAAATACTAGTGTATATTCCAAACGGAATATCTCCTGATAAGACAATTGATGCTCTTTATGCATTTACTAACTGTGAAATGTCTATATCTCCACTTACTTGTATCATTCAGGACAATAAACCTGTTTTTCTTGGAGTTTCTGATATTTTAAGGATCTCTACCGAGAATACTGTTGAATTGCTTAAAAAAGAACTTAAAATCAAGTTAGGAGAGCTTGAAGATCAGTGGCATAATGCTTCTTTAGAACGAATTTTTATAGAAAATAAAATATATAGAGATATTGAAGATAAAACTACCTGGGAAGGGGTATTATCTGCTATTGATCAAGGTTTGAAGCCTTATGTTAAAGATTTAAAAAGAGAAGTTGTAAATGATGATTTAGTGAGGTTGACAGAAATTAAAATCAAAAGAATTTCAAAATTTGACATAGATAAAGCTAATGAGAAAATACTAAATGTAGAAGCCCAAATTAAAGAAGTTAAGAGTTATTTGGATGATATTATAAACTATTCAATATCTTATTTTCAGAGATTAAAAAAAGACTATTCGAAAAATAGAGAAAGAAAAACAGAAATTAGAATATTTGATGATGTTGATGCTAAGAAGGTGGTAATAAGAAATACTAAGTTATATGTTAATAGGGTCGAGGGTTTTGTTGGAACTTCTATGAGAAAGGATGAATATGTATGTGATTGTAGTGATATTGATGATATTATAGTTTTTACTGAAAATGGAAAAATGATTATAACAAAAGTTGATGCAAAAACATTTATTGGTAAGAATATAATTCATGTAGCGGTGTTTAAGAAGAAAGACAAGAGGACTATTTATAACATGATATATAGGGATGGTGATAAAGGTTATTGTTATTTAAAACGTTTTCCTGTGCATGGTATAACTAGAGATAAACCTTATAGCTTGATTAAATCAAAAAAGGAAGGTGTAGTTAAGTACTTCTCTGCAAATCCAAATGGTGAAGCAGAAAAAGTTACAATTAGCCTTAGGAAAAACCCAAAATTAAAGAAGTTGAAATGGGATATTGATTTTTCTAATTATATGATTAAAGGCAGGATGACAAGAGGTAATCAAATCACTAAACGTAATGTTAATAGAATTGAACTTAAAGAAAAAGGTATCTCTACTCTTAAGCCAAGAAAAATATGGTTTGATGACACTGTGCAAAGGCTTAATGTTGATGGTAGAGGTGATTTGCTTGGAGAGTTTAGAGGTGAAGATAAGATATTAGTTGTGCTTCAAAATGGTAGTTTAAAGATAATAGATCCTGATATGTCTACTCATTTCAATGATGACATGATCGTTTTAGAAAAATGGAT
>CAZXST010000154.1:0-2048 GCA_964643205.1 uncultured Flavobacteriaceae bacterium
CCAGCTTCTTCTAAAATAGCAGACAAATTTTTCATTACTTGATGCGTCTCATCTTTAATAGAAGATTCTACTAATTTATTATTAAATGGGTCTATTGCAATTTGACCAGAGATAAATAGCATATTATCTATTTTAATAGCTTGATTGTATGGTCCAATGGGAGCCGGTGCATTTTTAGTATTTATTATTATCTTTTTCATATTGTTAATATTATTTATAAAACTCTATCAGGTTCAGAATTTTTTTCATATTTAAGATCACTTAATAGTCCAGATTTTATTCCAATAAAGAAATTCCATGAAGATCTTTGGCCAAAAGGAACCCAATCAAAATTTAATCTCCAAGATTTTAAATCTCTATCAAATCTTAGATTTGTATAGGTGAATCCTTTTTGTTTAAAGTCATATCCAGTTGAAATACCTACTCTCCATTTTGGTGTAAGAGTAATGTTTGAAGAAATCATTAATGAATTAGTTGAAAAATCATTTTGATTTCTATTGTTTGCATAAGTTAGAGAATATGCAAGAGTTATATCCCATGGTACTTTGTATATGTATTTTGTAAGATCTATTTCTTCCTCTTCTTCCTCATTATCATTAAATTGTCTAGAATCTGAAAAGTCTTGAGACATTCCAAATAAATCGTCTGATCTTCCCCCGCCTGAAGTAGATTCATCTATTTGTTCTTGAGTTAAGGATTTTTTAAAAGTATTATTGTTCAATAGATATTGAGCTGATAAATTTGCACTAGTAAGTCTTAATAGTCCTCCGCCATTTTTTATATTAAATTCATTAATTCTAATATTGTTTTCATCTAGAGCATATGCATCAAATGTTGCTGCTGTATTGACTTGTAAAGATTTAAAAAAAGTAAAGCCAGTAGTAACTCTTATTGGTGAGAGTTTAAATTCTTCAGCTGACATACTATATGATGTTGAAATATTTAAATTATCTATAAGTTTTATTTTTTTAAGTTCAGTTTTTGTAGAGTCTTTAGGTTTTATTTTCGCTTCAAATGTATTTTGAATATTAATTCCTATACTACCACCTCCTGACTTGGTGGGTATTCCAAATAAACCATCCTTAAATCTTGTATATTCAGCAGTATTCCCTTCAGCATCTATTATATAAGAATCATAATACTGCTCAAAACTTGGCATATTAGAATATGATATATTAGGTTTTATAGTATGCCTAATTGACTGAATATTACTCTCCGGTTTGAAATTGACTGTACCATATATAGTTGTTCCAACACTAGCGCTAAAATTATACTTCATAAATCTATCAAATCCTTTTACTTCTTGCTCTACTACTCCATTTTCTTCCGTATAATCATTATATTTTTTTGTTTTAAAAACCCATGTTTCTTCATAATTTCCTCCAGCTGAAATGCTAAAGTATTTAAATGCTTTAAAATTAGTTGTAATTGGTATTGAATGCTTCATTCCATTTTTGGCATTATCAAACATACCTTTTTGAAATAATAAGCTATCTGCTAAAATAGTTCTATTTTCACCTCTTGAACTATATTGAAGATTTATATTTTGAATGATACCTTTTTTCGGTGCACCTTTTTTTGCAAATGGATAAAATCTTGAGCTATTAAGTGTAAAAGTAGGTAGAGTTAGGTTTACCTCCTTTGATTGTGTATTTTGAGACATTGATGTTGTTAATGAAAGTCTAATACCAGCATCTCCAGGAAAAGTTTTTGTATATGAAACTGAAGAGCTTAAATTATTATTTAAAAAATTAGGAGTGTTTAATTGATTAACAGATTGCCTAAAATAATCACTACTACCAAAATTTACTGATGCTGAAAGGGTTGAATATGGTGAAGCTTTTGAATCTTTTGAGTGAGTCCATCTAACATTATAAATTGTTGATTTAGAATAGTCTGGCAGACCTCTTTCTCCATTGATTAGATTCTCATATCTTATGCTAAAATTACCAGTATACTTATACCTTTTTCTATATTGAGAACTCAAATTAACTCCATAGCTTCCATTAGTATAATAATCTCCTAAAATTGTAAAATCAAAATATTGT
>CAZXST010000155.1:0-2029 GCA_964643205.1 uncultured Flavobacteriaceae bacterium
ATGAAGTATAAAACTATAATTGAGCCTTTTAGAATAAAAATGGTAGAGTCTATTAGAATGACTACTGAAAAGGAAAGAGAAAAGTTTCTTAAAAAGGCTAAACACAATCTTTTTTTATTAAAAGCAGACGATGTTATTATTGATTTACTCACTGATAGCGGCACAGCAGCTATGAGTGCAAAACAATGGTCAGGCATGATGATTGGAGACGAATCTTATGCGGGAGCAAAAAGTTGGAAGAAGATGGAGTCTACTATAAGGGAGTTGACAGGCTATAGTCATGTATTACCAACCCACCAAGGAAGAGCTGCAGAAAGAATATTATATGGATGTATGGGCGGAAAGGGAAAAACTTTTATAAGCAATACCCATTTTGATACAACAAGAGCTAATATTGAGTTTTCTAATGCAGAAGCTATAGACTGTCCTACCGAAATTGGAAAAAAGCCTTCTGCAAAACATCCTTTTAAGGGAAACATGAATGTTTCTAAACTCCTTTCAACAATTAAAGATAAACATCAGGAAAATGTAGCGGGCGTAATTTTAACTGTCACAAATAATAGTGGTGGAGGCCAACCGGTAAGCATGAAGAATGCCAAAGAGGTTAGTGAGATTTGCAAAAAATATAATATTCCATTAATAATAGATGCTTGCAGAATTGCAGAAAATGCGTATTTCATTAAGCAAAGAGAAAAAGACTATAAAAACCACACATATAAGGAAATTGCTCAAGAAATGTTTGCTCTAGCAGATGGATGTACAATGAGCGCGAAAAAAGATGGAATTGTCAATATGGGAGGATTTTTGGCATTAAATAGCAAGGAATTAACTGATCAATGTAGGAACGAATTAATTATCACTGAAGGATTTATTACATATGGAGGAATATCAGGAAGAGATATGGAGGCCATTGCAATTGGACTAGAGGAAGTATTTGACCCTGACTATTTACAATATAGGATTGCAAGCACAACTTATTTGGGAGAAAAACTAAATCAAATGGCAATACCAATAATGTTGCCAGTGGGAGGACATGCTGTTTATATTGACGCAAAATCTCTATATAGCCATATTCCAGTTAATCAATACCCAGGACAAGCACTTGTTTGTAATTTGTACTTAAAAGGAGGAATTCGCAGTTCAGAAATTGGATCAGTAATGTTTGGGAAAAAAGGAAAAAAAGGAGAACTAATTCCTGCACCAATGGAGCTAGTTAGACTAGCTATTCCAAGGAGAGTTTACACACAAAGTCACATAGATTATGTTATCGAGGTCTTTGAGCAAATTAAGAAAGAGAAGAAAAAAGCAAGAGGAATAAAAATAGTAAAAGAGCCAAAATATTTAAGACACTTTACATCTCATTTTAAATTTGTTTAACAATTTTTAATTTAGATCAATTATGGAAATTCAATTTTTAGGACATGCTGCTTTATATATAAAAACATCTACACATAATATTTTAGTGGACCCATTCATTTCTGGAAATCCTAAAGCAAGCTCAATAAATATTCAAGATTTAAACCCACACGTTATTTTATTAACTCACGCTCATCAAGATCATATACTAGATGTTGAGAAAATAGCAAAAGCTAATGATGCTTTAATTGTTTCAAATTTTGAAATAGTCTCACATTTTCAGAAAAAAGGATTAAAGGGACACCCAATGAATCATGGAGGAAAATGGACTTTTGATTTTGGCGAATTAAAATATGTAAATGCTATTCACACCTCATCATTTCCTGATGGATCTTATGGCGGACAGCCTGGAGGATTTGTCTTATCAGCGGACAGTAAGATTATTTATATAGCAGGTGATACTGCCCTTACATATGATATGAAATTAATTGCAAACGAATTCAAGCTAGACTTAGCTATTTTACCTATTGGAGATAATTTTACTATGGGGATTGATGATGCAATTGTTGCAAGTGATTTTGTAGAATGCAACAGAGTATTAGGATATCATTTTGACACTTTTGGGTTTATTGAAATAGACAGGAATAGCGCTGTTCAAAAATTTTCTAATAAT
>CAZXST010000156.1:0-2006 GCA_964643205.1 uncultured Flavobacteriaceae bacterium
AGATAAAAAACAGATAAAACTATTACTTTCTTGTACATCAATTTAGTATATTAGATGTCTAAAGATATATAAAATTTTATTACTATTTTTTGAGTTTTTGCAATGGATATTAAAGATAAAATAAACTCGCTTCGAAAAGAGCTTCATGAATATAATTATCAATATTATGTTCTTGATAACACAGCTATTTCTGATTATGAATTTGATTTGAAATTAAAGGAGTTACAAGAACTAGAAAATAATCATCCAGAGTTTTATGATTCAAATTCTCCTACACTTAGGGTTGGGGGAGAAGTCACTAAAGAATTTCAATCATCTATTCATAATAATCCAATGTTTTCTTTAGATAATTCTTATTCAATTGATGAATTAAGGGATTGGGAAAAGAGAATAAAAAAAATTATAAGTCAATCTATAGAATATACTTGCGAGCTTAAATTTGATGGTGTTTCAATTAATTTATTATATGAAGAAGGAAAATTAATTAGAGCAGTAACTAGAGGTGATGGTATTCAAGGGGATGATGTAACAGTTAATGTAAAAACCATACCAACTGTTCCACTTGTTTTAAAAGGTAATTATCCAGATAGGTTTGAGGCTAGAGGAGAAATTGTTATGCCTCTTAAGGGTTTAAAGAAGCTTAATGAAGAAAGGGTTTCTAATGGTGAGGAACCTTTTAAAAACACTAGAAATACAGCTTCTGGCAGTCTAAAGCTACAAGACAGTCATGAAGTATCAAAAAGACCATTAGATTGCTTATTATATTCGATAAAGGTGGAGGATGATAGTGCTCTAGACTCACAATTTGATGTATTAAATAAAGCAAAAGGATGGGGATTCAATGTTTCAAAGAATTATACTAAAGTTAAATCAATAGATAAGGTGTATGAATTTGTTAATTATTGGGAAGAAAACAGAAATAAACTTCCATATGATATCGATGGAATTGTTATAAAGGTTAATAATTTTTTACAACAAGCAACATTAGGGTATACATCTAAATTTCCAAGATGGGCACTAGCATATAAATTTAAACCGGATCAAGCTCAGACAAAACTTTTAAGCATATCATATCAAGTAGGAAGAACAGGCTCAATAACACCTGTTGCTAATTTAACACCTATTGAATTAGCAGGTACAGTTGTTAAAAGAGCTTCACTTCACAATTCTGATTTTATAAATAAAATGGATCTTAGGATTAATGACTTTGTATACTTAGAAAAGGGAGGAGATATAATACCAAAAATAGTAGGTATAGTAAAAGAAAAAAGAACAAATGATTCAACTCCTATCAACTATATTTCAAATTGTCCTGAATGTAAGTCACCATTAGTAAAGAATAAAGATGAAGCAAATCATTATTGCATGAACAAAAACCATTGTTCTCCTCAAATAATTGGTAGAATTCAACATTTTATTTCCAGAAAAGCCATGGATATTGATGGTCTTGGGGATGAAACTGTAGCATTGCTAGTTAATTCAAGAATTATAAAAGACTATTCAGATTTATATAAATTAAAGGTTCAGGATGTAATAAATCTAGAGAGAATGGCTGAAAAGAGTTCTATTAACCTTATTGAAGGAATTAAGAAGTCGTTAAAAATTCCCTTTGAAAGGGTTTTATATGCATTAGGAATAAGGTATGTTGGCTCAACTGTTGCTAAAACTCTTGCAAAACATTACAAGAATATTGATAGATTAATATCATCAAGCCATATAGAATTAGAATCAGTTGATGAAATAGGAGAGAAAATAGCCTCTAGTGTTATTGAATTTTTTAGTGATAAAGAAAATATTGATATGATAAATACATTAAAATCTTATGGCTTGCAGTTTAAACTTGAAGAAAACAATAATGAATCTACTTCAGAGATATTAATTGGAAAATCAATTGTTGTTTCGGGTGTATTTGAAAAATATTCTAGAGATGAATTAAAAAAATTGATTGAAATAAATGGAGGAAAAGTCTCAAGTTCTATCTCTAAAAACACTTCATTTATATTGGC
>CAZXST010000157.1:0-1988 GCA_964643205.1 uncultured Flavobacteriaceae bacterium
AGTGATCTTAGAATTCCTAATATGAGAGGTATTATGATGGCTAGAAGAAAAGAACTTCAAGTAATTGATCCGATTGAAGAAGATAATTCTACGTGCACAGTTAATTTTGAAAAACCCAAACCAAAAGGTGAAGTAACCTTAGTATCGTCTGATAATGTTGATGAACTAATAAATCTTCTTCATAACGAAGCTAAAGCAATATAAAATGGGGATATTAATATACGCAGAGTCAGAAAACGGAAAATATAAAAAAGATTCATTTGAAATTGCTTCTTATGCTAGGGTAGCTGCTAATAAATTAAATACCTCAGTAACAGCAGTTTCAATTAATGCAAATGATCCAAGCGAATTAGGAAATTATGGAGTTGATAAAGTTTTACACATCTCTAATGAAAGCCTGAAAAATTTTAATGCTGTAATATATGCTGATATAATAAAACAAGCATTTGAAAAGGAAAGTTCAAACCTAGCAATACTAAGTTCAAGTGCGAATGCTAAATATCTTGGATCACTTTTATCAGTAAAAATAAACGCAGGATATGTTACTAATGTAATTGAGATTCCTAAAGAATTTAATCCGCTTACAGTAAAAAGAAATTCATTTACAAACAAAGCATTTGAATATGCTAAAATAAATAGCAATAATAGACTACTAGCGCTGTCAAAAAATTCGCATGGAGTTATTGAAAATAAAACCAGTGCTCAAATAGAAGCATTTGAAGTTACTTTAGCATCTTCTGAAATTAATGTAAAATCTACTGAAAAGGCATCTAATAAAGTAACTATTGCCGATGCTGAAATAGTAGTCTCCGGGGGAAGAGGATTGAAAGGGCCTGAAAACTGGGGGATGGTTGAAGAATTAGCGGATGTGTTAGGAGCAGCAACTGCATGCTCTAAGCCTGTATCAGATTTAGGATGGAGGCCTCATAGTGAGCACGTTGGTCAAACTGGGAAATTGGTTTCTTCAAATTTATACATTGCTATAGGAATTTCAGGGGCAATTCAACATTTAGCTGGAATAAATTCTTCAAAAGTCAAGGTAGTTATAAATAATGATCCAGAAGCTCCGTTTTTCAAAGCAGCTGACTATGGTATAGTGGGTGATGCTTTTGAAGTTGTTCCAAAATTAATTGAAGGTTTAAAAACATTCAAGGCTGAAAATGCCTAAGCATTTTTCTATTTGATTAAAAATATTACATTTGTTAATAATCCTAGTGATTCATTAAATGGAATTAATAAAACTCTTAATAAATGGTATTTCATATAGTCAAACTCAAAATGGGGCTTATGCACTAATTCTAAGTGAACTAGATGGAGAAAGAAAACTTCCAATTGTAATAGGAACATATGAGGCCCAATCTATTGCTATTGCTATTGAAAAAGATATTAAACCTCCTAGACCATTAACTCATGATTTATTCAAAAGTTTCTGTGAAAGATTCGACATAATTGTCAAACAAGTTATAATACATAAACTGGTTGATGGAGTTTTTTACTCTAGTATAATTTGTGAGAGAGATGGAATTGAAGAAATAATTGATTCTCGAACCAGTGATGCAATAGCTCTAGCAACAAGATTTGAGGCTCCAATTTTTACTTATGAAAATATACTGGAAAAGGCTGGAATCATAATTGAAATTGAAGAATATGATGAAGAAGACAAAATTTTATTCAAAGAACTATTCTCCGAAGAAACAACATTAGCAAATTCTGAAGATTTTAAAGATAAAACTATTGATGAACTTCAGAAATTATTAAAAATTGCTGTTCAAAATGAAAATTATGAAACAGCAGCAAAAATTAGAGATGAAATATCTAATAGATAAATTTAGATCAATAGCGCTAATAATTGGAGCTATATTATTTTCTACAACTACATTCTCACAAAATATTAATGGAGTTGAAATAATTCAAAGCTCTGGTTTTACAATTGAAACATTGTTTAGAGGAATTATTGGAATGGCCTTTTTAATTTTTGTTTCATTCCT
>CAZXST010000158.1:0-1968 GCA_964643205.1 uncultured Flavobacteriaceae bacterium
TTTTAAGATACCTGTTGGAAAAAATGGTGATTGTTATGATAGATATTTATGTAGAATTGAAGAAATGAGAGAGAGCGTTAGCATTATTAATCAATGTCTAAAAAATTTACCCAAAGGTCCTATTAAAACAAATGATGGAAAGATTAGTCCACCACCAAAAAAAGAAATAAAGCAATCAATGGAGGCATTAATTCATCATTTTAAACTTTTTACAGAAGGTTACAGGGTTGACAAGGATGAAATTTATACAGCAGTTGAAGCTCCAAAAGGTGAGTTCGGTGTTTATTTAATTTCTGATGGTTCAAGCAAACCTTATAAATGCAAAATAAGAGCTCCAGGATTTTCTCATTTACAGGCTATGGATTACCTCATTAAAGGACATATGTTAGCAGATGTACCTGCGGTACTTGGTTCAATGGATATAGTTTTTGGAGAAGTTGATAGATGAGTTTAAAAAAAATTTCAAAAGATCAGCCAGAAAATTTTAAGTTTAACTCAAAAAGTTTAATTGCTGCTGAAAAAGTAATTTCAAACTATCCTGAAGGAAAACAACAAAGTGCGGTTATGGCTTTGCTATATATAGCACAAAGACAAAATTGTAATTGGATACCATTATCAGCAATTAAATACATAGCTAAAATGTTAAATATGCCTTACATAAAAGTTTATGAAGTAGCAACATTTTATACTATGTATAATTTAGCACCTGTTGGAGAATATTTTTTTCAAGTTTGTACAACTACACCATGCATGCTTAGAGGTGCCTATAAATTAGTTGATGTTTGCAAAAAAAAAATATCAAAAAATGAATCTAAAGTTTCCAAAGACGGAAAATCTTCTTGGATGGAAGTTGAGTGTTTAGGTGCATGTGTTAATGCACCAATGATACAGATAAATGACGATTATTTTGAAGATTTAGATCCTCAAAACTTAGAAAAAATAATTGATCAAATAAATAATAATCAAAAACCTGTGCCTGGTTCTTATAGAGGTAGACTGAATGCAGAACCAGAAAATATTAGAAAAACATTACTAGATAATAACAATGCTTAAAGACGAAGATAGAATATTTAAAAACTTGTATAACGATTTAGGTGCAGATTTAATATCGGCGAAAAAAAGAGGAGATTGGAATAATACAAAAGAAATATGTGAAAGAGGTCGTGAATGGATTATTAATGAAGTCAAAACTTCAGAATTAAGAGGAAGAGGAGGGGCGGGATTTCCAACCGGTTTAAAGTGGTCATTTGCTCCAAAAGAAATTGGATCAAGACCTCATTATCTAGTAATTAATGCTGATGAGTCTGAACCTGGAACTTGTAAAGATCGAGATATATTAAGATTTGAGCCTCAAAAATTAATTGAAGGTTGTTTGATAACTTCTTTTGCGGTTAATGCTCATGTTTGTTATATTTATATAAGAGGGGAATATTTTAACGAAGGTCAAAAACTTCAAAAAGCTATTGATGAAGCATATGAAGAAGGATTAATTGGAAAAAACTCTTCAGGAACAAATTGGGATTTAGATATTTACATCCATTATGGTGCAGGAGCTTATATTTGTGGAGAAGAAACTGCTTTACTTGAAAGTTTAGAAGGCAAAAAAGGCCAACCAAGATTAAAACCTCCATTCCCAGCATTAATTGGATTGTATGGTTGTCCAACTATTATCAATAATGTTGAAACGATAGCGGTAGTACCAACTATACTTAGAAGAGGATGTAAATGGTTTTCATCTCTTGGACGTTCAAAAAATACTGGAACAAAAATTTATTGTATATCTGGAAATGTTAATAATCCGTGTAATGTTGAAGAAGAGATGGGCATACCTTTAAAAGATCTTATAGAAAAACATGCAGGCGGAGTTGTTGGAGGATGGGATAATTTGAAAGCTGTAATACCAGGCGGTTCTTCAATGCCTTTATTACCTAAAAAAATATGCGATACAATCAAAATGGACTTTGATGC
>CAZXST010000159.1:0-1948 GCA_964643205.1 uncultured Flavobacteriaceae bacterium
TTTAGTTTTTTGGAATATAAATTTTCAAAGCTTGGAACAAACTTGATTGTTTTTAAATTGTTCTCTGCAAAGTCTATAATTTTTTTTATTTGAGATTGACTTAAGGATGGCAATGAACAATAGATTTCGTCTATGTTCTCTTCAAGGATAAATTTAAAATGCTTGCTTAAATCTTCATTTTTAGTGGGCCTTATTGTTTTTATATGTCTGTATCCTGTTCCTGTTTTTTCATCAAAAAATCTCTCTAAACCCTGGCTCTCTGCACCATTTCCTATTATAACCGTTCTCCTATAATTTCCTCCAAAATCAGCTCTAAATTTTAACATAAAATAGTAGATGGAAAATTTTATCAGCCCTATTGCAAGAGCAGCGTATATTATAAATAATAATATTGTTTTTGGAGCAATTTCTAATAAAGGAAAAATTCCAGAAATAGAAAACATTGCAAGCAAAAACAAGGAGAATTGAACAAGTAAAAGATTTAATATTTTTATCTCAGGAGTATATCTATATATATTATAAAACCTAGAAAATATTGAGATTATAACCCATGTAATAGAAATTAAAAGACACAGCCATTCAGAAGGCATGTTGTTTGAGATTTCGCGTATTACAAGAAAGTTAATTATTGATAGGTCTATTAGATATGTGACTGGTCTAATATATCTTGAGAATCTTCCTTGTTTTTTTCTTGCCATTATAAATTTTGTTTCATTAAAACGGGCAAAAAAAAAGAAAATTGCTTATATAGGCGTTTAATTTATATGTATCCCTAGGTAGAAAAAGTATTATAATGGAGGGTTAGCTTTTTAATATAGTTTGACAAAAGATGATTTTTTTGATAATATCTATATCCGTTTTTTCCAAATTCAATTTGCTTGTCTTTGTCTTCTATAAGGGTGCATATTTTTTTGCTCATTTCATGTTGGTCCATATTATTAATTAAATACCCTGTCTTATTGTGAATTATTAAGTCTCTATTGCCATCACAATTTGTTAACACGCATGGTGTCTTTAGGCAAAGACTTTCTATAACTGCATATGGCATTCCTTCGTACCTAGATGTTGACACATATAATTGAGAGTTTTTTAGAATAGCCATAGCCTCTTCTCTGTTTATCCAAGGTAATATTGTAATCTTATCCAAAAGCCCTTTTTGAATTATAAGGCTGTTTATTTTATTAAGATTCGGGCTGTATTCGCCTGCTCCAATTATGTAAAGATGTATCTTATTATGTTTCTTTTGCACTAAACTAAAAACTTCTATAAGCATTTCAGTGTTTTTCTGATATGAAGGCCTCCCTATAGTGCATATATAGTTTTTGTGTTTTATTTTATTGCTGATACTTATTTGTGTTTTTATTGGATTTATTGCATTATTCAAAACAATTACTTTAGATGGACTAAATCCAACTACATTAATCGCTAGATCCCTTTCTGATTTTGAGGTTGCAAGCAGTATGGTCTTGTTGGTTTTTAGCATGCGCTCAATAAAAACAAAGCTTTTCTTTTTTAAATAATTATTTGTGCTTAAAAAAGAAAACGCGTGTGGCGTGTATAAGATCTTAACATCAAAAAACAATGCTGCAATTCTAGCAATTGCGCCCGCCTTGGCGCTGTGAGCATGTATTAGGTTTGGTTTTTCCTTTCTAATAATTTCAACCATTTTTATAATAGCGAATAGATCTTTTAGAATATTTATTTGCCTCTGAATAGTAAGCTCATAGTGTTTTACTTCTTGTTTTTTTGAGTCTGTAATTTTCCGCTTACTACCGATATTCTGCGACAAAACAATGTTTTCAATCTGTTTGGAGTCTGTATTTTCAATTATTTGTCTTACACAAATCTCAACCCCTCCCACACAATTTAAAACTTGAAGTACTTTTATTTTTTTCATTGGCTAATAGGATTTGTTTATTGAATTTTTTAATATTAGTGCTAATATTAG
>CAZXST010000160.1:0-1908 GCA_964643205.1 uncultured Flavobacteriaceae bacterium
ATAAACAATATTTTCATCAGTTGGATGAAAATGAATTTCATTAAAATCGTAATTCCATTCCCAAGAATTTCCAGTATCACAATTAGTCCAAGTATTTAAATTATCTGTAGAACGAAATAAACCTTCTGATGAGCCAATAAATACTAAGTCTGCTATAGTAGGATGATATGCAATCTTGTAAATACTATTGTATGTTCCTAACCCACCCCAAGAAAGATTTTCTGGATTAAAATTTGTAATATTCCATGTATCTCCACCATCATTTGATTCATAAATACCATGAGTAACTCCATTATAAGAATTTCTAACATTTATAAGAATATAATTAGGATTATCAGGTGATACAGCCATAGTATTTACCCCCGCTGCAAATAAAAAATCCGTTGTATTAACCCAGTTATTACCTCCATCAATAGTTTTCCAGAACCCACCACTTCTAGATCCTAAATATATTCTATTTGGATCATTAGGGTCTGAATAAAATGATTCTACCCTTCCTAATCCTACTGCATAATGTCCTGTTACTTGTTCTATATAATATGGTCCTAGCTCCTCCCAACCATTATCAAATAGCGATCGTTGATGCGGTATGTTATTTTTTAAATATTCTTTTGAAACAAAAAATGGATCCACATTGCTCCTATCACCTGAAGGATAAAACTTAGGCTCATTTTCATATAACCACCTATTGTAAGCTTTCCATCCTGATCCCTTAGCATTTTTGTCAATATTTTGAAAATAGGATTCTGCTTCAGCAACTACTTCATATACATTTATTGAAGGATCATTAATCATTTCTTTCCATTGCTGAGCTAGAAGAAAATTAAATGAGAATAAAAATAAAATAATTAGTAAAGGTCTATTCAAAACAATAATTTCCCGCAATTTAATAAAATAAAGTATATTTAATTATGATAAATAAATTACTAGTTATAGTCTTTATAATTTTATCATCATGTAGTGATGATAAAATTATAAATGAAAAACTAATTAGTAAACATCTTTCTACGCTTTCAGATGATAAAATGGAGGGAAGAAGAGCCGGTACTAATGGAATAGAAAAGGCTGCTAAGTATATAGAATCTGAATTTGAAAGAATTGGTTTAACAAAATATGATACCCTAAATTCTTATCGTCAAAATTTTAATTTTTATGATATGCCATTTTATAATGTCATTGGTGTTCTAGAAGGAAAGAGTTTACCCAATGAGTACCTTATAATTTCTGCACATTATGATCATTTAGGAATAGATCATAAAAAAGAAGGTGATAACATATATAATGGAGCAAATGACAATGCTTCTGGGACAGCCGCAGTGTTAACTTTAGCAGAATATTTTAAAAAATTAGATAATAATAAAAGAAGTCTCATTTTTGTTGCATTCACTGCAGAAGAAATGGGGTTAGTTGGATCTCGGTATTTTGGAAAACAAGTCAACCCAAATGATATTGTAGCAGGAATTAATATTGAAATGATTGGCAAAGAATCTCCTTATGGTAAAAACACAGCATGGATAACTGGTTTTGATCGTTCAGATTTTGGAGAAATTATTCAAAAAAATCTATCTAATACAAACTATGAAGTTTTTCCTGATCCTTATATAAAAGAAAAATTGTTTTTTAGATCTGACAATGCAGCTTTAGCAAAACTAGGAATACCTGCTCATACTTTTTCCACTACTCCAATGGAAAAAGATTCCCACTATCATAAGGTTTCAGATGAATATAAAACTCTGGAAATATTCACTATTAAAGAGGCAATTAAACTAATTTCTAAAGGAATAATTTCTATTATTCAAGGTGAAGATACACCAACAAGAATTCAAATGAATTGAAGATGAGCCAATGACTTAGTAAAATTTAAAAAGTAAAATAATTAATTAGTAAAGATATTTTTGATCAAGTTCT
>CAZXST010000161.1:0-1902 GCA_964643205.1 uncultured Flavobacteriaceae bacterium
TATTAGGATTTTTCTTTAAATTATCAATTAGTTCTTTTATTTGATCAATATTATCACCATTCCAATTTCTCCATTGAAACCCATAAACAGGACCTAAATCTCCATTTTCATCAGCCCATTCATTCCATATTCTTACGCCATTTTCGTTTAGATATTTTATATTAGTTTCACCTTTAAGAAACCAAAGTAGTTCATATATAATTGATTTTAAATGCAATTTTTTTGTAGTAAGCATTGGGAATCCTTTACTTAGATCAAATCGCATCTGGTAGCCAAAGACACTTTTTGTTCCAGTACCAGTTCTATCTTCTTTAAAATCACCCTTTTCTAGAACATGTTTTACAAGATCTAAATATTGTTTCATAGGAAAATTTTATACCTGATAAAAATAAAAATTGATCTATAAGAGAAATAATAAAAGCGATAAAAGTTATTAACTTTTTACCCAATTATCATACCTGCTATAGTAGCAGATAAAAGCGATGCAATTGTTCCCCCAATTAATGCTTTAAAACCAAACTTAGATAAATTTTTTCTTTGACCTGGAGCTAATGATCCAATACCTCCAATTTGAATTCCAATAGAGGCAAAATTAGCAAATCCACACAGCATATATGTAGCTATGATTATTGATTTTTGATAATTTAGATGAATAAGATTAGATACTTCTTTTAGTTCAGCTAGTTGAATATATCCAATAAATTCACTTGCTACTATTTTTATTCCAAGTAATTGCCCCATTAATGTTATATCTTCTGTAGCAACTCCAATAAGCCACATAAGCGGAGCTAATAAATAACCCAGAATAAGTTCAATTGATAGGGTTTCATAAACAGTATTATTGTTTATCCAATCATTTATTTGAATAAGATTTCCAAATGCATCAAGGATATAGTTACCCATTGCAATAAATGCCAGAAAAACTAGAAGCATTGCAGCAATATTTGCTGCTAATTTCAATCCTTCAGTTGTTCCGTTAGAGATAGCATCAAGGAAATTTGCACCAATTTTTTCTTGAGATATATTAACATCCGTGTCAATTTTTTCTACTTCAGGGTAGAGTATTTTAGATATTACTATTGCTCCTGGCGCAGCCATAACAGATGCAGTTAAAAGATGTTTAGCATAAAACACCTTCAATTCCGGATCATCTCCACCTAAAAATCCAATATATGCAGCTAATACTCCACCAGCAACAGTTGCCATACCTCCAATCATAACTAGTAGAATTTCTGATTTAGTCATCTTTTCAAGATAGGCTTTAATCATAAGTGGTGATTCTGTTTGGCCAAGAAAAATATTACCTGCAACACTCAGACTCTCTGGCCCTGAGACTCCTAATACTTTTGATAGTAATAAGGCCATGAGTTTAACAACTTTTTGAATTATCCCAAAATAAAACAATACGGATGTTAGAGCTGCAAAAAATATAACCGTAGGTAAGATTGCAAAAATAAATACATCGCCAAAATTATCCATACTCACTAGATCTCCAAATAGGAATTTAGTGCCCTCCATTGTAAACTCTAGTATTTTTACAAAGATCTTGCCAGCAAATTCAAATATGGATTGAACCCATGAGATTTTTAGCACACAAATTGCAGTAATTAATTGTAATAATAATCCAAATGATGTTGTTTTCCAGTTTATTGCTTTTCGGTTATTACTTAAAAGGAATGAAACAAAAATTAAAAAGGCCATTCCAATAATTCCTCTAAACAATGTTTGAATTGTAAAACCTGAGCTTTGTATTATTTCATTTCCATCAATATTTTGTGAAAATGCAGTTGTAGAAAATAAGATAGCTACAATTATTAGTACTATAGATCTAAATTTACCTGTTAGATATTTCATCTCTTATTTTTGCTGCTGTTTCATAATTTTCATTTTGAACAGCAATTT
>CAZXST010000162.1:0-1899 GCA_964643205.1 uncultured Flavobacteriaceae bacterium
TTCTTTATTATGTAAAAAAGAAATGAATTTCATATTTAAAGCTTTCTATTTATAAGAAGGTTTATATGTTAAAGTTTATAAAATTAGAAGCGACATTTTTTTATGAAATTTAAAATAGATAAAGTTTTTGATTATTCTGCGTCAGCATCAGGTTTAATATTACTTTCTCTTGCTGTATTAACTTTTTGCGATGTTTTTGGAAGACGTTTCTTAAACTCTCCTGTAACAGGAACAATTGAGTTAGTTGAAATTGGTATGGCTTTAGTAGCTTTTTTGGCTATGCCTAGAGCTTTTTTTTTAAATGCCAATGTATCAGCAGACTTTATTAATAATTTAAATCTTGGAAAATTTAAGACTTATCTTGTTATTCTTAAATTTGTTTTAATGTTAACAATAATGTCTTTAATGGCATACGCTACCACTGTTACATCTTACAAATTTATGAACAACCAAAGGGTAACTCTTGATCTTGAATTATATTTTTATCCCTTCTATTTCATTTGTGCTATTGGGATGTGGTTAAGTGTAATTGCAATTATCGTTTGGTTTATAAAAACAATTAGTAACAACAACTCTAAATCTAAAAAATTTTAATGGGAATTGAAGCTGTTATAAATGGTGGTCTTTCTTTTGCTGCAGTTTTAGTCTTAATGGCATTAAATATACCTATTGGTATTGCAATGCTTGTTGTTGGATTTACAGGATTTGCATTAATATCTGGATTTGATCCTGCTATATTCGTATTAGGTACAGCTCCTTTTGATGCGGTATCAAAATACACTTTATCTGTACTTCCTCTTTTTGTTTTAATGGGAAATCTTGCAAATAGCTCTAACCTTTCAAGAAATTTATATGATGCGGCTTATGCTGTTGTAGGACATTATAAAGGAGGTCTTGCAATGTCTACTGTTGGAGCTTGTGCTGGATTTGGAATGATTTGTGGTTCGTCAATTGCAACTGCTGCTACAATGTCCCAAATGGCTGGTCCAGAAATGAGAAGACATGGATATAGTGATGCATTAATCAGTGGATCTATTGCTTCGGGTGGAACTTTAGGAATAATTATTCCACCTAGTGTAATACTTGTAATTTACGCTTATTTAACTGAACAATCTGTTCAAGAACTTTTCTTTGCTGCTTTAATTCCAGGATTAATAGCTGTTGTCTTATATATGATAGCTATCAGAATTTATCTTGTAATTTATCCTACGGAAGGAGGACATGGATCTAAAATGCCTTTTAAAGAAAGAATTTCCGCAATATCAAAAGTTTTTCCAATTTTTTTAATATTTGTAATCATGATGGGCGGATTATATTTAGGTTTCTTTACGGCTACAGAAAGTGCAGCGGTTGGAGTAATATTAGTTCTAATATTTATATTTTTTAGAGGTCAGCTAACATTAAGTCTTTTAAAAGATGCTGTTTGGACAAGTATAAAAACGGTAGGTTCTTTATATTTAATAGTAATAGGTGCTAGTATATTTAATTATTTAATTACAGTTACTCAATTACCTTTTGCAGTAGTTGATTTCATTAACGGCTTACAGCTCACTCCACTAGGAGTTATATTAGTAATTTGCGCAATCTATATAGTTCTTGGAACTGTTATGGATTCTCTTGCCATGTTGTTTTTAACAATTCCAGTATTTTATCCAGTAATAGTTGATGTTGGTATAGATCCAGTTTGGTTTGGAATTTTTGCAGTAATAGTGGTTGAGTTTGGATTAATATCTCCTCCAGTTGGCATGAATTTGTTTGTCATAAAAGGTGTAATGCAAAAAACTCCATTACAAACAATTTGGTTTGGAACTCTTCCATTTCTTATGACAGATGTAGTAAGACTAGCTTTGATAATAGCTTTTCCAGCTATATGTCTATACTTACCTAGTCTTATGAATC
>CAZXST010000163.1:0-1892 GCA_964643205.1 uncultured Flavobacteriaceae bacterium
AAATACATCTCTACATTCATCATCAGGGCAATTTTCATATATTCCATTACTTACTCTAGATAAAGTGTCAATTCCAACAAGATCAGCAGTTCTAAAAGTTGCAGATTTAGGTCTTCCAATAAGTGGACCAGTTAAGGTATCTAGATCTTCTATTGAAATATCGAATTCCTTCATATTATGGAAAAGATCTTGTATGCCAAAATTTCCTATTCTATTTCCAATAAATCCAGGTGTATCCTTAGCTATAACAGATGTTTTACCTAAGAATTTTTCTCCAAACATATTGAGAAATTCTACAACTTCATCCTTGCAATTTGGACCAGGGACAATTTCAAATAATTTTAAATATCTAGGGGGGTTAAAAAAATGAGTAACAGCAAAATGTTGTTGAAAATCTTTAGATCGATCTTTGCTCATGAATTTTATAGGAATTCCAGAGGTGTTTGAAGTAATAATAGTTCCATCCTTCCTATATTTTTCAATTTCTTTAAAAACCTGGTTTTTAATTTCAAGATTTTCAATTACTACTTCAATAATCCAGTCGGAAACAGCTATTTTTTCTAGATCATCAGTCAAATTTCCAGTTGTTATTCTATTTTTAAAATTCTTATGGTATAGGGGAGCGGGTTTAGATTTTATTGCTTTTGCTAGTGATTCATTAACAATTCTATTTCTAACGGTCGTATCCTCTAGACTAAGATTGTTTTTAATTTCTACATCTGAAAGTTTATTTGGAACTATATCTAATAATAATACTTCAATACCAATATTGGCAAAATGACACGCAATACCACTTCCCATAATTCCAGACCCAATAACAGCTACTTTATTAATTTTTCTTTTCATTTATTTTTTTAAAATATATTTTTTTCAGAAATTAAATTTTTGATTTTATTAGTGGTTTTTAAAAACACAGTCAAATCTTTTTTTGAAATAGAATTTTCAATTAGTCTATTAAATTTTATTACTTTATTTTTTGTAATATCTCTTTTTTTTAAACCTTCTTTAGTAAGTAAAATTATGATCCCTCTTCCATCATTTGGATTAGGTTTTCTAATTATTAATTTATTTATTTCCATTGTTTTTAACAACCTAGACAGGCTGTTTGCTTCAAGTCCCATAATCGGTCCTATTGATGTCGATGATGTTCCTTTTTTTGGATGAATACTTAAAAGAGCAAAGCCAATTGAATGTGTGCCTCCATATTTTTTTGCTTCTTCATTATACATTTTTTTTATAGACTGCCATGAAGTTCTAAGGCTATACTCAACGAGATCAAACCTGGTTTTATTGTCTTTCATTTTTAGGTTTATAAAAGACAATATAATAAATTAATTACTATGCACGCATTGTATAGTCTAAAATTAATTTTTAATTATCTTAAAAGTTTTAATTTTTTTTCCATTGTTGAGTTTAAGTAAGAAAACTCCATGTGGAAATAAAGACAAATTAATTGTAGTATTACTGTTATTATCAGTGGTTCTATAAATCTGTTTACCAAGCATATTATAAATGGAAATATTATAATAATTTAAATTTGTATTTATATAGAGTTTGTCACTAACTGGATTTGGATATACATTTATATCATCTAACTCAATATCTATTAAATCTAAATTATTACTTAGAATTTTTACTTTTAGATCATCAAAATAAAAACCATCTCTTCTTTGGGAATTATCTGAAACTAGTTTAAATCTTATTAGAATTTCATTATCTAAATAGTCAGATAAGGATATAGTTTCATTAACCCATGATTCTTGAAGACCATCATATAAAGGTTCATCCATTGCGTTTTCATGACTATCAGTTCCAGTATTAGTGTATTTACCGCACTGAGGAGTCCAGCTTTGACCATTATCCACTGAAATTTCTACTTGAACATAGTCATA
>CAZXST010000164.1:0-1855 GCA_964643205.1 uncultured Flavobacteriaceae bacterium
TCTCTTAATTTAGATGAATTAAATGTTCTCCTAAAAGAAAAATTAGCTAGTACAAAAGAGGGATAGTTATTCTAAAAGATAAAATATTGGATTTAATGAATCGTTCTGATTTCCTTACATTGGCAACAAGTGTTTCAGGGAATTCTTCAGCAGCGAATGTTTATTTTGCCAATGATGGTTTAAATATATATTTTTTTACATTCAACCCAACTAGAAAAGCAACTCAAATTGCTTTTAATCCTCATGTTCAATGTGTTATTAGACCAGAAAATGAAGAAGGAATTAAAGAACTTCAAATTGATGGGTTTGCGGAAAAAATTACAGACAATCATGAAAAAGAAAAAGCGAAACAATTAATTTTAAATGTTACAAAAGCATTTGAAAGTTATATGAATGATGAATTTCTTATCGAAAATGATGTTATTGGTTATTATAAGATTAAACCAACTGTAATAAAATATGTTGATTTTTATGCTGAAAAACAATTTGAATGGATGGAGCTTCCAGATAATAAACCAAGTTTATTATCTCAAATTATTGGATCTCTAACCCGTAAGATAAAATACTTTATTACAGTCGTAAGAGCTCCTTTCTTAACAGCAACAATTGCTCCCATTCTACTTGGTTCATCTATTGCTTATTGGCAGTTTAATGAATTTAATTGGAATATTTTTTGGCTAACGTTCTTTGGTGCTATTTTTGCTCATTGTGGTACTAATGTAATGAATGATTATTTTGACCATACATCAAGGAATGATGAAACAAATAAGCTATTTAGTCCTTTTAATGGTGGATCTAGGGTTATTCAATCAGGTTTGATGACTCCTGCGAATGTTCTGCTTCTTTCTATAGGATTTTTTGTTGCAACGATTATAATTGGACTAAAATTAAATTATGATTTACATGGTGCTTATTTTGCGTTATCACCTTTAATGTATTTGGGATTAATTGGAGTCTTTTTGGGTGTAATGTATACAGGATTCTTAAGATTATCTTATAATGGTCTAGGTGATGTTGCTGTATTTTTAGGATTTGGGCCTGTAATGGTCTATGGTGCTGCATATATGCAGAATCAGTCTGTCGATTTATTTACTACATTACTATTTTCGATTCCAGTTGGAATATTCATTGCTTTGGTTTTATTTATTAATTGTTTCCAAGACTATAATGCTGATAAAGCAACCAATAAAAATAGTTGGGTTGTTAGGCTTGCAGGCCCAGGTGAAAAAGCTAATTATAGAATTCCATTCAAGGTTTGGGAATATTCTATGATTATAGCTTTTGCAATCATTGCATTTGGTGCTATAAAGATTAATCCAATAGCATCAATAGCGTTGTTGCCAATCTTTCTCTTTCATTTTGCATCAAAGAAGGGTAAGAGTTGGTTAAATGAGTGGGAAAAAGAGGATGCTAACATTGAACAGCTTCCATACGAATTATTAATTGTGAATGTTTCAACAATTGGAATACATTTTTTAACTGGAATTTTATTAACAATAGGTTTTTTAATAAGTGTATGGATTTAAAAGAAAAATATAATTCTCTACTAGAAAAATTTAATCAGATTAGGAGGTATCTTTGACCTCGAAGGTAAAGAAGCTTCTCTTGCTGAACTAAAAGAAAAAACATCAGATCCTTCTCTCTGGAAAGATAATCAAAAAACAGCATCTCTAATGAAGGAAATATCTATATCTGAGAAAGATATAGAATTAAGAAAAAAATTAATTCAGAAATCAAGCGATATTGAAGTCTTATATGATTTTTTGAACGATAATCAGGTAAGTGAATCTGAGCTTGAAATAGAATTAAAAAATTTCTCGAAACTAATTAAAGAATTTGAATTAAAGTTAATTCT
>CAZXST010000165.1:0-1829 GCA_964643205.1 uncultured Flavobacteriaceae bacterium
GCTATAGAAAATATAGTTAATAAGTATACTGTAAATCAGATTTATCATCTTGCAGCAATTTTATCTGCTAAAGGTGAGAAAAACCCTTTAAGGACTTGGGATTTAAATATAAGCATGATGCTTAATGTTTTTGAAGTAGCAAGAACAAGTAATGTTAAAAAAGTATTTTTTCCAAGCTCTATAGCTGTCTTTGGAGATAAAGCACCACTTGAGAATACTCCTCAATCTACATTTTTAAATCCTGCAACTGTATATGGAATGAGTAAGGTAGCAGGAGAAAATTGGGCACAATATTATTTTAATAAATATGGATTGGATATTCGTTCAATTAGATACCCTGGAATTATTGGTTATCAATCTATGCCTGGAGGAGGTACCACTGATTATGCTGTTGAGATTTATCATAGTGCGGTTAAACAAGAGAAATATTCATGTTTTTTAAATCCAGAAACTAAATTGCCAATGATATTTATGGATGATGCTATAAGATCAACTATTGAATTAATGCAAGCACCAAAGAAAAATATTAAAACAAGAACATCTTATAATTTAGGAAGTATGAGTTTTAGTCCAAGTGAAATTGCATCAGAAATTCAAAAATTATGTCCTAATTTTAAAGTTGAATATAATGTAGATTTTAGACAAGAAATTGCAGATAAATGGCCAAAAACTATTAATGATGATGAAGCAAGAAAAGATTGGGGATGGAAGCCAAAATATGATTTAAAATCAATGACAGTGTTAATGCTAGAAAAATTAAAAGAAAAATATAATATAAGCGCATTAAAATAAAGTAATATGTACGGAGGTATTAAGAAGAATTTGCAAAGGCAATTAAAAGAGATTAAAGAGGCTGGGCTATATAAGAAAGAACGTGTTATAACTACCTCTCAAGATGTCGTTATTAAGGTTTCTACTGGTGAAGAGGTAATTAATTTTTGTGCAAACAATTATTTAGGTTTATCTAATAATAAAGAAGTTATTCAAGCAGCAAAAGATACATTGGATTCTCATGGTTTTGGAATGTCATCTGTTCGTTTTATTTGCGGAACACAAGATATACATAAGCAATTGGAGAATAAAATTGCTGAGTTTTTTCATTGTGAAGACGCCATTTTATATGCAGCTGCTTTTGATGCAAATGGAGGAGTTTTTGAGCCTTTATTAAGTAAAGATGATGCAATAATTTCAGATTCCTTAAATCACGCTTCTATTATTGATGGTGTTCGTTTATGTAAAGCAGCAAGATATCGTTATGCTAATAATGACATGAATGATTTAGAAGCTCAATTAATTGAGGCAAATAAACATAATCATCGTTATAAAATTATTGTAACTGATGGAGTGTTTTCAATGGATGGAATTGTAGCTCAGTTGGATAAAATTTGTGATTTAGCCAATAAATATGATGCATTGGTTATGGTAGATGAATGCCATGCAGCTGGTTTTATTGGAAAAACTGGTAGAGGAACCATAGAACTAAAAGGTGTTTTAGGAAGAGTTGATATTATTACAGGAACACTTGGTAAAGCTCTCGGTGGAGCTATGGGTGGATATACAACAGGTAAAAAGGAAATCATTGAAATTTTACGCCAGCGATCAAGACCTTACTTGTTTTCAAATTCTTTAGCCCCAACAATTGTTGGCGCTTCTTTAAAGGTTTTTGAAATGATTTCAAAAGATACTTCACTAAGAGATAAATTGGAAGAAAATACTAATTACTTTAGAAATGGAATGGAAAAAGCAGGATTTGAGCTTACTGGTGCAGATTCAGCAATAGTTCCAGTGATGTTATATGATGCTAAGCTATCTCAAGATATGGCAAATGC
>CAZXST010000166.1:0-1792 GCA_964643205.1 uncultured Flavobacteriaceae bacterium
TTTACAGATGGAACATTTAAACTTTTAATATAATCATTTGTTTTAATAATTTGTTTTGATCTTTGATTTGCTCTATTTATTTGTATCATAATTTTTTTATTTGCTTTTTTTGCAATATCTATAATTGCTTCTGTTGCCCAAAAATCTACGTGAGAAGGTGTCATAGGAATTAAAACCAAGTCAGAAGCTTCTATTGCTGGACGTGCATCAGATTCTATTTTGGGTGGAGTATCAATAATTACTATATCATGATCTTTTTTTAATGTTTTAGACTCGTATTGTGCACCCCACAAACTTGCAGTTTTAAAAGTTAAATTATCATTTGATATTTTTTTTTCTGATCGGATTATAAACCATTTTCCAAGACTACCTTGAGGATCGGTATCTACAACGGCAACTTTAAGATTATGATATTTGATAAAACCCATCGCCAAGTGAACAGCTAACGTTGTTTTTCCTGTACCACCTTTTTGTTGTGAAATAGTTATAACTTTTGAGAGCATGATTTATGATAATATATTTATTAAACTAATCTCGAAATAAAATTTTACTTTCTACTTAAACGCTAAAAAAATTTTCTACTTGGAATTGTATTTATAAATTTTATGAAAAATTTTTCGCAATATTAATAAGTTATTAACTTCTAAAAATTATATATATAAAAAATAAAATATTTTTAGTTTGATATGTGTGAAAGTCTCTATTTAATTAGGTATTTGTAAAATTGAATATGATACGGAAATATGAATAAGCTATTGTTACCACAGGATATCGTCGGGGGATCATTTTGGCTTATTTCTGTTGCAATGATTGGAGCGGCGATTTTTTTCTTTTTAGAGAGAGGAAGACTATCTAACAGATGGGGCACAGCAATGAATCTTGTTGGGATCATTGCTCTAATGTCATCCATTCATTATTTTTATGCAAAAAATTTGTGGGTACTAAATGGACAGGCGCCTACAGCATTAAGATATATTGATTGGCTTTTAACTTTTCCACTAACAATTTTAACTTTTTACGTAATGCTTAAATCAGTGACAGATATTAAAAGAGGAATGTTTTGGCGTTTGCTTGTTGGAACTTTAGTTTGGGTTATCGCTCAACTTTTAGGAGCTTACGGATATATGAGTGTAACTCTAGGTTTCTTAGTAGGTATAGTTGGATGGCTTTATATTATTGGTGAACTTTACATGGGTGATACAGGAAGAAAAAATGCATCATGTGGCAACGAAAGTGTTCAAATGGCTTTTTTTGCAAACAGGTTGATCATAACAATAGGTTTTTCAATTTATCATATTGGATATTTTATAGAACACCTAGCCGGAGGAGCAAATATTAATAGTTTAAATGTAATTTATAATTTGGCCGACTTTTTAAATAAAATAATTTTTGGATTGATTATTTATAGCGCGGCTTTGGAAGATACAAAGAAAGGGTCTTGAATCAAGGAGGAATAATTTATGACTAAAGGAGCAGATATAATAGCAGCAATAATTTTATTAGCACTTGCAATAGCGATTATAGTTTATTTATTGCATTGGCTATACAGAAGATCTTCAAAAGAAGTTTCATTTGTAAGAACAGGAATGCTTGGTGAGAAAGTTGTTATATCGGGAGGAGCATTTGTCCTACCTATAATTCATAACATTACTCAAGTTGGCATGAGAACATTAAGCCTTACAATAAAAAGAGGTGGTGATAAATCATTAATTACCAAAGATAGAATGAGAGCAGAACTAGTTACAGAATTTTTTACAAAAGTTCCACCTGATCCAAGAGCAGTTTCAACTGC
>CAZXST010000167.1:0-1787 GCA_964643205.1 uncultured Flavobacteriaceae bacterium
GATCTTGATGTGGTTATTAACAACTTAGAAAGTGAAGCTTTTGTATATAGAAATAACACAATGGACCGGAAGAGTAATCACTATATCCAATTTGTTTTATCTGATGGTAAAAATAATAATAGTGTTATGCATTCAAAGGTTAAAATTTATACTGATAATAAAGAGCAATTGGTTGAATACAGTTTTGTTAGAGGTTATTTATCTTCCATGCATAGACTAGCACATTTTGGTCTAGGTAATATTCAAAAAGTTGATAGAGCAGAAATCTTATGGTTAGATGGAACCAAAACCACAATTTATAATCCTGACATTGATAAAAAACATTATATAGATAAAAAAACCTATCAAAACTCCATAGTGGAAAAGGAAAATATAAATCTACAATATCCATTTATGGATGTTTCTCGTGGAATTGGTATTTCAGATTTTAAACATAAGGAGAATAGTTATAATGATTATAAAACAGAAATACTTTTACCTCAAAAACAATCTACTCTTGGACCATGTATTGCAGTTGGCGACATTAATGGAGATGGAAATGAAGATTTTTATGTTGGAGGAGCAAAAGGTCAAGCAGGACAAATATATCTTCAAGATACTAAAAGAGGATTTATTGCTTCAAAACAAAATGTATTTAGTAAAGATGAGAATTTTGAAGATCTCGGCGCCTTATTTGTTGATGTTGATAATGACGGAGATTTAGATCTTTATATAGCTAGTGGAGGTGGAGGTGACTTTAAAGATAATGAATACCTCTTACAGGATCGATTATATCTCAATTCTGGTCAAGGACAGTTTAAAAGATCAAAGCAATCACTTCCTGATATAAGAACTAGTACAGCTACTATTACAGCAAATGATTGGGATAAAGATGGAGATCTAGACCTTTTTGTAGGAGGTAGAACTAAACCAGGACAATATCCTTTACCACCAGATTCTTATCTTTTAGAAAATGAAAATGGAATATTTAAAGATGTAACTCAAAAGCTAGCACCTCAATTAAAAAATGCAGGTATGATTACTTCATCTTGCTGGTCTGATATAAATAATGATGGAAGGGAAGATTTAATCGTTGTTGGAGAGTGGATGCCTATAATGGCTTTTTTAAATACTACTGAAGGTTTTGAAGATGCTTCGAAAGAATTAGGATTATCGGATGATATAGGATGGTTTTATAGTATCAATAAAGGAGATTTTGATAATGATGGCGATGAGGACTTTATCGTTGGTAATCTGGGATTAAATAATAAGTTTCAAGCAACAAATGAAAAACCTTTACATATATTTTCTAAAGATTTTGATGAAAATGGAACTCTTGATATCGTATTAAGTAAATCTTATAATGGCAGTCTAGTGCCATTACGAGGCAAAGAATGTTCAACAGAACAAATGCCATTTATAAGTGAAAAATTTCCTTTGTTTTCAGATTTTGCATCATCTAATTTAGATGATATTTTTGGGACTGAAAATTTAAGTAATGCTCTACATTATTCTGCTACAAATTTTGCGAGCATGTATATTGAAAACAAAGGTGGAAATACTTTAGAAATGACCGAATTATTACGCGAATCTCAATTGGCACCAATAATGGATAGCGTTATTTGGGATTTTGATGGTGATGGTAATTTAGATGTTGTTATTGGCGGAAATATATTTAATACCGAAATAGAAACACCTTCGTATGATGCAGGAAAAGGTCTTTTTCTTAAAGGTAATGGAGATGGTACATTTACAGCTGCTTTAAAAATTGATGAGAGTGGTCTTTTTATACCTGAAAATGTAAAAAA
>CAZXST010000168.1:0-1776 GCA_964643205.1 uncultured Flavobacteriaceae bacterium
CTACTTGTCCAGATATAAACATTAAATCTCCAGAAATTACTGCTTGATTGTATGGACCTATAGGTTTTGGTGCATTTGATGTGTTTATTATTCTCTTCATATCGGTTTCGTTTTTATTATTAAAAGCATTGTAAGCAATTGCAATAAGAAAAATTGCTAGACATATAGAAAAAAATTTTAAAGCTTTTTTCATTTATACTAATTTAATTATAATATTTTATCTCTTTGTTTTCTTTTATCATATTTAATATCACTAAGAATTCCCGATTTAATTCCTATAAAGAAATTCCAGGATGAATAAGTGCCAAATGGTATCCAACTAAAATTCATTCGCCAACTTAATAAATCTCTTTCAAACCTTAACTGAGTATATGTTACACCTTTGTTCTTAAAATCATATCCTGTAGAAATTCCAGTACTCCACTTTGGAGATAATTGAACATCTCCTGAAAACATTAATGAATGAGAAGATATTTCATTCTGACCTATTGTATTACTATAATTTACTGCATAGGCTACTCTCAAACTCCATGGTATCTTATAATTGTATAAATCATCAGGCTTCTTTTCTTCTTTTTCTTCCTTTTCTTGATTAAATCTGTTGTCAGAAAAATCCATAGCTCTTCCAAATAAATCATCATCTCTACCGCCATTTCTAACTGACTCATCAATTGAGGCCTGATTTTTATCAGATTTTTCCCCATCACTACTGCTAAACGCATAATTCAATGTTAGATTTGCACTTGTAAGCCTAAACAATCCTCCGCCATTGTTTATATTGAATTTATCTATTTTAACTCCATTTTCATTAAGTGCATAAGGATCAAGAGTTGCACCAAAGTTTATGTTCATTTTATTTTTAAACAATTGAGTTCCTCCTGTCATTCTAACAGGACTTAGGTTTAATGAGTCTGCTGCAATATTATAAGATGTTGAAAAATTTAAATTATTAAGAATAACCATCTTTTTTAATTCTAAATCATCACTTTCTTTATCAATTACTTTAGCTTCAATATTATTTGCTAAAGACAACCCTATAGAGCTAGAATACATTTTATTAGGTTGTCCAAAAATTGATCCCTCAAATCTACTATATTCAACATCAGATGTTGTAAGCCCATCTGCACTAACAACTTCATAGGTTTCATAATATTTATCGAAAGCAGGGGCAAGACTATAACTAATTGATGGACGAAGAACATGTCTTATTGCATGTAGGTTTTTTTTATTTTTAAAATCATACATACCATAAACTGTTGTACCTAAACTAGCTGAGAAGTTATATGTGCTGAATGCATCATATCCTTTATTGTCAAGTGTAATTACTTCCTGGTTTTCAATATCATAACTTCTTTCAATAGTATTAAATACCATCGTTGCGTTATAATTAGCACTTGTAGTAAAACTTAAGTATTTAAAGAGTTTAAAATTAGTGCTTATAGGAATACTGTGTTGAAAACCTGACTTTGCTGAATCAAACATTTCCTTGGTAAAAAAAAGCGAATCAGTTGTTTGAATTCTATTTTCTCCTCTTACACTATACTGAAAATTAATATTCTGTAAAAATCCTTTTTTAGTACCACTTTTAGGAGCAAAAGGATAAATCCTAGAAACATTTGTTTGAAATGTAGGCAATGTCATATTTATTACTTGAGTGTTTGTGTTTTGAGAATGCGTAACAGAAAGACTTAAATTAACTTGTGGTTCTCCAGTAAATGTCTTAGAATAAGAAATGGATGATGACAATGAATTGTTAAGATAGTTTGCCGCATTAAG
>CAZXST010000169.1:0-1769 GCA_964643205.1 uncultured Flavobacteriaceae bacterium
AATTCATTGATGGTGTACAAAGAACATTCGCCTTAACTTCATACATATATCTGTAAGTTTCCGTAATATCATTATTATCTCCTTCAGCAAAGACTTTAAAATAAACTTTTGCTCCTTCCGCTTGATTTGGTATTGACGAATCAGTAACCCAAGTAATACCAGAAGTGTTTGTCATTGGAATAGTATTTACTACACTCGATATGCCTTCTGACCATTGAATGTAGGCATTAGAAATTTCTCCATCATAAGAAATAGTAGAGGTTACGTATTGGTCTACGTTAACTTTTGGCTGAGTATCAGTAGGCTGATTGGATATATTTGTTGTTAATATTGCTGGAAAATCTTCTCTTCCATCTAAAGAAAATTCCCACAATCCTCTTCCCCAAGTAGCTGCCCTTAATGTGTTTGAACCATACATTATTTCTAATTCCATAACTGTCATGTTAGGCAAGTTTTCACTAAGAGATGTCCACGTATTCTCTGACATTGCTTTCTTATACACACCTATCTCAGTTCCTAAATATATTGTTGAAGCTTCTGTATGATCAATCACTACAGATCTTACAGGCATATTACCTAAATTGTATGTTATATTCTGCCATGAAGTTCCCTGATTAGTAGTAATAAAAACTTTATTGTTATCAAAACTATAAGTTCCATACGTAACAACAATCACATTATCATTATTAGGGTCGAAAGCAATATCTGTTACATATGCATTTGGAAGATTTCCTTTGATATCCGTATAGGTGTACCCGCCATCGATAGATTTTTCTACTCCATTATAATTAGAAACAACTAATATATTTGAATTGTTTTCTGCTATTGCTGCCTTTGATATATTACCAGAAAAACTTGGAGATCCTAATGCAGTCCATGTTGAACCAAAATCTTCACTACTATATACTATATCATCCATTGTGAAAATTTTCATTTGATTATTAGGATCATATAACAAAGGAGCTACCCAATCTCCATCAAGACCATTTGGATTAATTCCATCCTGAGTAATTCCTCCATCTTTTGTTCTTCTTTTTCCTCCAAACTGAAAACTTCCAATCATCCAATCATCATTCAATGGATGTATAATTCCTTCCATTCCATCCGCTCCATAAAATTCTACCCAAGAGTTTTCAGTTTTTATGCTTGTACCATTGTCCTGAGAACCCGATATAGTTCTTTCATGATTAGATTGACTTAATCCAAGACAATAATTTTCACGAATCGATTGCCCCTCATATATTTCCCAAGTAGCACCATTATCTAAACTTTTACATAAAAATCCATCAGTATTAACCCAAAAAACTCCATTTTCAGATCTTGACCCTCTAATATCTGCATGCACATAAGTCCCTGTAGTATTATAATTCTGATTTCCAGTACTCCAATAAGTAGCTTGATTAAATGTTAATCCTTCATTTGAGCTAATATGTGTGTCAATATCGCCAAATAACATATAATTGGTATCAACATCACTCACGGCAAAAGCTCCGTAATTGCTTATTCCAGGATTAGAAATTAGAGTAAAATTCTGACCATTATCTGTTGACTTCCATACACCATCACTACTACCCACATAAACACAATTAGAACAGGCAGCTGAAACTGATAATTTAATATTACTATAATTCCCAGAAATAATGTTAGAAGTGCTAAAAGTTAAACCACCATCATTTGATATATATATTTTTGAATCATCATCATAAGCTGCCGAATAAACAATATTTTCATCAGTTGGATGAAAATGAATTTCATTAAAATCGTAATTC
>CAZXST010000170.1:0-1762 GCA_964643205.1 uncultured Flavobacteriaceae bacterium
TACAACTTCATCATCTGGAGTTAATCCATCTAAATGAAGATCCTTACAAAGCTCAATTCTATTAGCACCTCCTAATTCAGCATTGATAGCAGATTCATATGAGTTTGCACAAACTTCAACAATCATTAGTTAATTCTTTCTAAGTGAGTGGAGTAGTTTATACTTAATTTATCGAGCCTGTCAAAGAAAGAGGTAACTCTACTGGTGAATTCCTCAAAATTTGATTTGTTTTTTGACCAAACTACTTCTGATAATGCAAAAATTCTTGGGAATACCATATATTCTACATATTCACTAGTTGACATATACTCAGTCCATACATTTCCTTGAGCCCCAATTATATATTTTGATGATTCACTATCTAATTCTTCAGGAATTGGTTCATAGTTGTAGATTTCTTCAAGTGGGGTGTATCCACCAATAGCTAATGGCTCATTTGTGTTCTCTGATTGATAATGATCTAAATAGCAAGTGGCATTTGGGGTCATAATTACATCATGCTTCATGTTGGCTGCTTTTATTCCTCCTGAAGTTCCCCTCCATGACATTACAGTTGCATTTGGAGCAAGACCACCTTCTAATATCTCATCCCATCCAATAATCTTTTTTCCCTTACTATTAATATATTTCTCCATTCTAGTAATAAAATAGCTTTGTAATTCATGTTCATCTTTCAAATTTTCTCGTTTAATAACACTTTGGCAATTTTTGCATTTCTCCCATCTTGTCTTAGGTGCTTCATCACCTCCAATATGAATATATTCTCCAGGGAACAAATCTATAACTTCATCAATAACATCTTCTAGGAAATTAAAAGTCTCTTCTTTAGAACAATAAATATCTTCAAAAACTCCCCATAATGTAGCTACATTTACATTTTCACCTGTACATCCTAATTCAGGATATGCTGCTATCGCTGCTTTTGAGTGGCCTGGCATTTCAATCTCAGGAATTATAGTTATTTCTCTTTCTAATGCATAATTAACAATGTCTTTCACTTGTTCTTGAGTATAATAACCTCCATATCTTGTTTTGTCATATTTTCTAGGCCTATCTGTATAATGGCCTGCAAGAGTAGAATCTCTGTAAGCTGCAATTGTATTTAATTTTGGATATTTTTTTATTTCAATTCTCCATCCTTGATCTTCAGTTAGGTGCCAATGGAATGTATTAAATTTAAGCATTGCCAGAGCATCAATATACTTTTTTATAAACTCTACAGAGAAGAGATGTCTTCCTACATCTAAATGCATACCTCTATATTTAAATCTAGGATCATCTTCAACTATTTGACACTTTATACTGATTTCTGCATTTGGATATGTTTTATCTTCAAAAGAAGTGGGAATTAGTTGTCTTAGCGTTTGTATTGCATAAAATGCTCCTTTATTATCACTAGAAGTGACTGTAATCAATTTTTTTCCAATTTCTAGTTTGTAAGCCTCAGGACTAGTAAAGTTTTTATCTAAAATAAATTCAATATGATTATTAGATTGATTATTATTTTCTAATGATAAATACTTGTGCTTTCCTTGACTTAGAAATGACTTAAGAAAATTAACTGAATTTTTAAATTCACTAGTGTAGCTTATAGAAGTTTTTGTATCTAAAATAAAATAATCATCAAGAAAAATTTGACTACTAGGAGCAGGTATAATTTTAGATTCATAATTGGTAGAACACCCCGAATAAAAAAGACTTATTATAAGATAAAAAACAGATAAAACTATTACTTTCTTGTACATCAATTTAGTATATTAGA
>CAZXST010000171.1:0-1732 GCA_964643205.1 uncultured Flavobacteriaceae bacterium
ATCTGCATCCCAATAATCTACTGAAAGAGTTCCACCAATGTCATTGTGATTATAATTACCGCTAATGACTATCTGATTTTCATTTCCGAAAGCAGGAGTTAGATCAATAATTGGAGATTCTGAGGCTATATCATCATCAGATGTGCTACCAGTAGCATCATCATCAAAACTAAATGAGCTATCAGTTGTAGGATCAGCTAAAAGCCCCGCCGCTCCATAATTTCCTGATGTGGTCCAATCTGAATTTGGCCAATTTGCAGGCTCATTAATTATTTGAGCAACAACAAATTGAGTGAAAGCTAATAATAAAATAAGCAGTGTAATTTTTTTCATAGTCATTAACAGAATATATCCGAGGCTAACAAATGATAATCGAACGATTAATCAAGTAGCATTGAATCAGTTAGTTTTATTAAAACTAGTATATATTTTAGTAACAGCCAAATACATACTGAGTAATCTAATAGTTTAGATATACCCATCCAGTTTTTTGTAAATTATTATCATAAATCATATGAAAAAAATATGTTCCAACTGGCAGTTTTTTTCCTTCATTTGATTGTCCTGCCCAATCATTGTTATAATTATTTGTATTGTACACTACTTTTCCATACCTATTATATATATATAAAGTATTGACATTATATCCATTAAGAATAAATGTGTCATTATATCCATCTCCATTTGGTGATATTCCTTCAGGGATTTGACAAACAGCTAAATTAAAACTGGTTATAGAATAACAGTCATAAGCCTGATTGCTTTCTACTCTAGCATAAATAGTTTGAGGATTCGTTGAGTTTTCAATAATTGGATCCAAAGGATTATTTGAATTTAAAGCATCATCTTCTGATAAATAATATGAGATATCAAACAAATCAGAATCCTGCCCATTCAATATAAAATCATTTTGGTCAGTAAGATTGAATTGTTCTATACCATCTTCGCTTTGATCTGTACATACTATAACTTCTCCTGGCGAAAACGCATCTGGAGTTGGCCCAGATATAGCTATATCAAAAGAAGTGGTAGCAAAACATCCAGAGCTTGACCCTACAGCATTTATGTGTTCTACTCTAGCATAAATAGTTTGAGGGTTTGAAGTATTATTGTAAGGCGATGAAAGAGAATTAATGTTATTTTGAGCATCGCTTAGACTTGTGAAATATGCAACAACAAATTCAGAGCTATCTTGATCACCTAAGATATCATTAGTTACTATATTAAGGTCAAAATCTTCAACGCCATCATTACTTGAGTCATCGCATGTTATTAGATCGTCAATTTGATTTGCTGAAGCTTCACTGTAAAAGTTTATTGTAACAGTATCTTCTGCAGTTGCACTACACTGTTGATCATATACAATAACAGTATAATTTGCAGTATCAGTAACTTGTATAGTAGGCTCATTAGCATCTGAAATTATTACTCCATCTTGATACCATTCATAATAATCTGCAAAAGGAGAATTTGCATTTAATTCATAATTAGGATATCCACATAAGTCCTGATCTCCTCCTAAATCTACTTCAATACTTGCAATTGTTGAACCTGCTCCAGTCTCTCCAGCATTTGTTTGTTCAATTTGAATTATTCCTGAATTATTAGAATAGTTTGTTACAAGCAGCACATATATTTCACCACTTACCGCATTTTCAATTGTTAGATTTTCTACACTATATATTGAATAGCTACAATCAACAATATTTCCATAAGGATAAAAATTAGGATT
>CAZXST010000172.1:0-1719 GCA_964643205.1 uncultured Flavobacteriaceae bacterium
ATAAATAAAAAAAATTGGTTTAATAGCATTATACAAATATAATGAGTAAGTTTATTTACAGTAAACTTAGTTAGTTTTTTTTAATTATGAAAAAAATGATATTGGCAAGTACTTCCACAATTTATGGAAGCAAATACTTGGAATATTTGTTTCCAGTAATTAAAAATCTTTTCTCAAACTCAAAGAATATTTTGTTTATTCCTTATGCAAGACCTAATGGTATTTCTCACAAATCATATACAAATCTTGTTAATGACACATTCAATCAATTAAATATGAGTGTTTTTGGAATTGATAATTTCAATGACCCTGTTGAAAATATTAATAGATGTGATGGAATCTTTATTGGGGGAGGTAATTCATTCTTATTACTCGACTCTATTCAGAAGCATAATCTAATACGGCCTATTACAAAAAAAATTAATTCTGGTACTCCATTCCTAGGAACAAGCGCAGGAACAAATATTTGTGGAATTAGTATAGGAACAACTAATGATATGCCAATTGTATGTCCCTCAAATCTAAAAAGTTTAAATCTTATTCCATTTAATATTAACCCCCACTATACTGATCCAATAAAAGGAAGTAAGCATATGGGTGAAAGTAGAGAAACGAGAATTAAAGAATTTCATAAGTTTAATAATCAAATAGTAATTGGCCTTAGAGAAGGAAGCTATCTACAAACTCAAGGAAACAACATAATCCTTAAAGGTCTAAATACGGCAAGAGTATTTAAAAAAGATTGTGATCCCCTTGAAATAGAACCTGAGTATAATTTAATTAAACTACTCAATTAGGTAGGATTTATTCTATCTTTGGGCTTATTTTTAAAGTTATATGAATAAAAAGGTTATTTTAATGATTTTAGATGGATGGGGTGAATCAAAAGACCCGAAAATTTCTGCTATTGCCCAAGCAAATACTCCATTTATTGATAATTTATATGATAATTATCCTAACTCCAAACTAAAAACAGATGGAATTAGTGTTGGGTTGCCTGATGGTCAAATGGGAAACAGTGAAGTTGGACATCTAAATCTTGGTGCAGGAAGAATTATTTTACAAGAACTTGCAAAAATTAATAAATCAATTGAAAAGAAGGAATTTGAAAAAAATAAAGTTATAATTGATGCATTTAAATATGCTGAAAATAACAATAAAGCTGTTCATTTTTTAGGCCTCGTTAGTAATGGAGGTGTACATTCCCATCAAAATCATTTATATGAACTAATTAAACTCTCTGCAAAATATAAATTCAACTCATATATTCATGCTTTTTCTGATGGAAGAGATGTAGATCCAAAATCAGCTTACAATGATATTAGTAAGCTGGAAAAAAATTTAGTTAATTATAAAACCACATTTCTAGCATCTGTTACTGGAAGATATTTTGCAATGGATAGAGATAATAGATGGGAACGAACAAAATTAGCATATGATGCATTAACTAATGGAAAAGGGATAAAGACTAACAACTTATATACGGAGATAAAGAAAAGTTATTCTAAAGATTGTACTGATGAATTTCTAAAACCAATAATTAAAGTTGATAAATCAATGAATCCTATAGGTAATATAGAAAAAAATGATGTAGTGATTTTCTTTAATTTTAGAACAGATAGAGGAAGACAACTAACTAATGCATTAACACAAAAAACTTTTTCAGAATTCAAAGTAAATAATATGAACCTTTACTTTGTTTCAATGACTAATTATGAT
>CAZXST010000173.1:0-1699 GCA_964643205.1 uncultured Flavobacteriaceae bacterium
GCCAGCTCCCAAGCTGTATGAAAAATGAGCTTTGTCCTTAGCTCTAATAAATCGTATTGAATTTTTTCTACTGTATCCGTAGGTTGGTGATAATCTTCGTGTGTACCACTAAAATAAAATATTACAGGAATGCCTTTTTCTGCAAAGTTATAATGATCTGATCTATAATAAAATCTATCAGGATGATCCTCAGCATTAAAAATATAGTCTAGATCTACATTTAAATAAATATTATTTATTTCTTCACTTATATTATGAAGCTCTGTACTTATTTTATCGCTGCCTATGAGATATATATAATCTCTATTGCGTTTAGGCCTTTTAGGATCAGTTCTTCCTATCATATCAATATTTAGATTAGTAATTGTATTATCAAGTGGTACAATAGGATTCTCGGTATAATATCTTGATCCTATTAGCCCCATTTCTTCAGCTGTAACATGTAGGAATATAATTGATCTCTTAGGCCTATGACCCTTTTTTACTGCCTCATTAAAGGCTTCAGCTATTTCAAGTACAGCCACTGTTCCAGACCCATCATCATCAGCACCATTATAAATCTTGCCATCCCTAACTCCAACATGATCAAGATGCGCAGATATTATAATATATTCATTAGGATATTTTTCTCCCTCTATGAATGCAACTACATTTTTAGGTTTTATATCTGAATTAGACCACCATTTTTCAAATCTTTTCGGCGGGAGTACTGTTTGAAAATATGTATCTTCTTGAAGCGGATCTATATTATTAGATACATAGTGATTTTCTAAAAATTTTATAGCTAACTCTTGTCCTTTAGTAAGCGTTCCTCTTCCTTCAAATTCATCAGAGGCATATACATATAATTTCTCTTTAAGTTCCTCAGCTTTTATAGTTTTTGCATATTTAACTGATTTTTTATCTTTTTTAATCTGAGAGAAACTCTGATTGAAATAAGATAAAAATAATGCAAATGATATTATTGGTATTAATTTTCTAGTTCTCATATTTATATTTTATAATTATTAAACTGCCAATTCCTTTATACTTGTAATAAAATGCTCTAAATCTTTAGTATTGGTATAAACATTTGGACTTATTCTACAACCGACAACATTTTCGTGATTTATAGCCACGGTAAAGATTTTATATTTATCCAAAAGAATTTTAGATAGTTTACTAGGGTCCATATTTTTAATTCCAACATTTGCTATTCCACAACTTTTATGTTTTTCAATTGGAGTATTTATAACAACATTTTTTACTTTTCTTAATCTATCAGACCAATACCTTTGAATATACCTAAGTCTGTTTTCTTTACGATCCGTGCCAATCATTTCCTGATAATCTAAAGCATTATCAATAGCCAAATCAGTATAAACAGGATGTGTGCCAATATGGTTTAATCTTAAAATATTGTCTTGTTCATTAACATGACTTGCTAGAAGAGGATTTATTTTTGAAATTTTATTTTTTGAAACATACAAAATTCCAACCCCTAAAGGCGTACTTAGCCATTTATGGAGACTAGAGCCATAATAATCACAATTTAGCTTACTGATATCTACTTTAAAATGACCTACACAATGAGCTCCATCTACCATAACTTCAACTCCATGTTTGTGAGCCATATCACAAATTTTTCTTATAGGAAGTATATGACCAGTAATATTAATCATATGACAAACCATTATAAGTTTTGTTTTAGAAGTTATTT
>CAZXST010000174.1:0-1691 GCA_964643205.1 uncultured Flavobacteriaceae bacterium
TAGCAACACTAACACAAATATTCATATTTGTAATTTTAGATCCAGGTGCAGCTGATCAACTCAATGAAATGTCAATGATAATGGTTAAAGAAATGTATACTGGTATGAATTTACCTGAAGAAGTAATTCAACAAGCTTTAATTGAGATGGAAAAAAATCCACAATTATCATTAAGTAATTTAACACTTTCATTAGCTGTAGGATTAGGAATCCAAGCAATTTTTGGAGCAATAAATGCCCTAATCTTTAAAAGAAATAATCCAGAAATTGCCTAAGTATGGATATTTCCGTTATAATCCCTCTTTTAAATGAAAGTGATTCATTAAGTGAATTACACTCATCACTTAAAAAAGTTATGACTTCAAACTCATTTACTTATGAAGTAATTTTTATAGATGATGGAAGTAGCGATGATTCGTGGGATGTAATTAATAGAATATCTAAAGAAAATCAGTACATAAAAGGAATTAGATTTCTTAAGAACTATGGAAAATCGCAAGCTCTTCACGTTGGCTTTCTAAAAGCTAAAGGAAATGTCGTTTTTACAATGGATGCTGACCTTCAAGATGATCCTGAAGAAATTCCAGCATTATACAAAATGATTACTACTGAAAACTATGATCTAGTTTCAGGTTGGAAAAAGAAAAGATTTGATTCTGTAATATTTAAAAATATTCCTTCAAAAATATTCAATTTTGCCGCTAGACTAACATCAGGCATTAAATTAAATGATTTTAATTGTGGATTAAAGGCTTTCAAGGCTGAGGTAGTAAAAAACATAGAAGTATACGGTGAAATGCATAGATATATCCCCGTACTAGCAAAAAATGAGGGATTTAATAGAATTGGTCAAAAAATTGTAAAACATAGCCCTAGAAAGTACGGTAAGACCAAATTCGGGCCTAGCAGGTTTATTCATGGCTTCTTAGATCTAATTACAATTTGGTTTATTTCAAAATTTGGAAAAAGGCCAATGCATCTTTTTGGCAGAATTGGGTTTTTAATGTTATTGATTGGATTTTTATTTGCAGCCTATTTGGGTTATGAAAAATTATTTGTTAATCCTGAGGGTAGATTAATAACAGAAAGGCCTGAATTTTATATTAGTCTTGCTACTATGATTATTGGGAGTCAATTCTTCGCTATAGGTTTTATTGGAGAGTTAATATTAAGATATAATAAATCTAAAACACACTACAGAGTAAGACAAGAAGTTAACCTATAAAAAAACCCTCACAAAATGTGAAGGTTTTTTTATAATAAATTGCTTTAATTTATTCTTCTGTTTCTTCTGATGCACCTTCTGATGGAGCTTGATTTTGTTGGTATACCCAGAATTTTTGAACCATACCATCCTTAATATTAGCATCAATCATATCTAAAACACTAGTTTTAACTCCATCAACAGTTGAAGTAGTATTGTGTCCAGCAATTATCCATTCTTCACCACCTGTGACACCTTTATAAGGCATCGCCCAATACACATTCCATTTAGGATTTGCATTTTCAAACCAAACTTTTAAAAATGCAGCGTGTGCTTCCTTTCCTTTAATTACTGCTCCTTCTGGTCCCACTATGTATATAGAATCAGATTCCATAGCCATTATAGCTTCCACATCCCCATTATTATGAGCATCAATGTACTTCATCCATACAT
This sequence comes from uncultured Flavobacteriaceae bacterium, assembly GCA_964643205.1. Classification (GTDB taxonomy): domain Bacteria; phylum Bacteroidota; class Bacteroidia; order Flavobacteriales; family Flavobacteriaceae. The sequence goes on from CAZXST010000174.1 coordinate 1,658, forward strand.
CAGTTACATCATCAGAAGCAACAACAAATTTTTC
>CAZXST010000175.1:0-1683 GCA_964643205.1 uncultured Flavobacteriaceae bacterium
AATAGTGGAGTCGCCGAGATTCGAACTCGGGTCCAAACAAGACACTAAACAACTTTCTACATGTTTAGTTTCTATTTATTTTTCGATAATACACTGATTAGAAACTACCTATGTATTACTTAGTTTTTTAATTTCAAAAATATGTCAAAACTCCATATTTTCTATGTTAACTTTTACGATGTCTCTAACAGAGCGCCGTTAACAAAGGCTTTCAAGAGACATTTAGCTTTTCCACCTTGTGGAACTAGGCTAATCTTACTATAATTCAGATTATGCAGCTAAAGCGTATTTATTTTCGCCGTTTAAATTTAAATAGATTATTACGCGTACAATTTATTGCGCGACATGCTTATTGTATAATTAAACTTGCTGTCAAAACCAGTCGACCCCATTATTTCAATGAACAAAAAAATGAGGGGCAAATATACAAAAAACTTGTGCATCGAATATAATGGAGCTATTTTTGAATATTATTTTACGTTAATGAAGATTGGTATAATAAAAGAATTTAAGACGCCTCCTGATAAAAGGGTGGTATTTTCTCCTACTAAATGTATTAGAGCAAAGGAAAAATTTCCTCAAATTGAATTTCTAATTCAAAAAAGCGATATAAGGTCCTTTTCTGATATGGAATATGAAAATTTAGGTTTCTCTGTCGTTGAAGATTTATCTATGGCTGATATACTAATAGGGGTAAAGGAGGTTCCAATAGATAAACTTATTTCAAATAAGTCATATTTCTTTTTTTCACATACCATCAAAAAACAGGATTATAATAAGAAATTATTGCAGGCAATTTTAGAAAAAAATATTCAACTTCATGATCACGAAACCATTGTCAATAAAGACGATATTAGACTAATAGGATTTGGGTATTATGCTGGAGTAATTGGCACATACAATGGGCTGAGAGCTCTTGGGTTAAAACAACAACTATTTAATCTTCCTAAAGCATCTGACTTAAAAGATAGGAATGAATTTAATAATGAGCTAGATAAAATTATTCTACCAAATATAAAAATTGTATTATCTGGAAAAGGCAGAGTAGGTTCTGGAGCTAAGGAAGTTCTAGATTATTTGCAAATTAAACAGGTTAGTGTTGAAGAATTTCTAAATAATTCTTTTGATGAGCCTGTATATGTAAATATTGATGTATTAGATTACAATTCTAGAATAGATAATAATGAGTCATCAGCAGATGATTTTTATAAAAATCCTCAGGAATATAGTTCTACATTTATGAAATTTTGCAAATCTAGCGATGTGTTTATTGCGGGTCACTATCATAATCCAAAAGCACCAAAATTAATCTCTAAACAAGATATAAGTTCTGAAGATTTTAATATTAGGGTTATTGCAGATATTAGTTGCGATATTGATGGTCCTATTGTATCAACTATTAAACCTTCAACAATTGAAGATCCTATTTATGGTTATGACCCCATTAATCATTGTGAAATTGATTATATGCATGATAATGCTGTAGTGGTGATGGCAGTTGATAATTTACCCTGCGAATTACCAAGAGATGCTAGTGAAGCATTTGGTGATATGTTTATCGATAATGTATTACCAGCCTTTTTTAATGGTGATGCTGATTTAATATTAGAAAAATCAAAAATCACTCAAAATGGAAAGCTTACTCCAAGATTTGATTATTTACAGGATTTCGTAATAGATTAG
>CAZXST010000176.1:0-1652 GCA_964643205.1 uncultured Flavobacteriaceae bacterium
CCCTCAATAGCCTCATCCCATCCTTTGTCATCCAATAAATCAGTTTCAAATAAAGTAAGGTGTTCTGTAGAAGTATTATGAGATAATAAAGCGTCCATTACTTCGTCTTTACGATCAAATGATCTTAGCGTTCCATTTACTTGGAACCCTTTATTCAATAATTGTTGCACACAATGTAATCCAATAAATCCTGTTACTCCCGTTACTAATACTTTCTTCATATTGCTATAATTCCCCTTTTTTATTTCATCAAAATAGTTGCCAAATCTTGCGCATAGGTGCTGGCTATTTGAATATTTACTATTTTCATATTTATTTGCTCTGCATAATAGAAATATATTTTGAACAATGCTTCCATTATATTATTTCCATAAAAAAATAAAATAACAGCTGCAGTCAAGAGTCTAAATGGCTCTATACCTGATAATATTTTATGTGATAATGGTTCTTTCGCAATAGAATGTAATGAGCTTAAAAATTCTGGATTAGCAATTTGTTCATCAAACATATTAGGATAATTCTCATTACTCATTAATATACTCCTTTAATTGTTCTTTACCGCGTTTCAACCAAGACTTAATTGTGTTCTCTTTAATTGAAAGTTCCACAGAAATATCTTTAATACTGTGGTCTAAAAAATAAAACATAACAATAGCCTTTCGATGAGTTAACGGTAATTTTTCAATAGCATCTTTTAAGGTAATACTATTAATTAAGTCAAAATCTTTTACAGAACCTTCATGCTCTACATCCTGTCCTTTATGTTTTTTCTCTCGATTATATGTGGTCAATGCATTATTGTAAGTAATACGATACATCCATGTGTATAGCGAAGAATTGAATGAAAAATTATCGAGCGCTTTCCATATTTTCTGAAAAGACTCCTGAGTAGAATCTTCTGCTAGTACTTCATTTTTAAGCACAAAAAGTGAAATGTTGTATAATCTTGATCCATATGTATTAATTGCTTGCATAAAAATTTTATGTTTTGTTTTATAATCCAATGTATTTAGACCAAAGTTTCATTTAAAAAGTTGCACTGAAATTTTTATACTTAGTTTTGCAACTTTTTTCACTATGCGAAGTCTAACTAACAAATGAAACAAAAAGGAGAAATTTTAATGAAAACAAAAATATTAATAATCATGCTACTTGTATTAACTGTTGGGTGCGGTTCATTTAATGAAGGTCAAGCAGAGTTGCATATCAATAAAAATATTTCAACCGGTCAAGAGCTCTTAGATTTAAAAGCTGCTTTGGATGAAGGAATTATTAATCAAGAAGAATTTGAAGAACAAAGAACTAAAATTCTTGAAGGAAATCAAAGCTTTGAAATTGATATTGAAGAGTTTGAAAATTTAGATGGCGATACGAGTGAAAGTGTAAAAATTCGTATCAATATTAATGGTGATGATATAGTATCTATAGATAGTGAGGAGGAATAATGTGGAGTGATATAGTTCCAGTAATTGGCACCCTGATTCCAATAGCAGGGATGGCTATGATTGCATTTATAATATGGTCAGGAGTACAAAGAGAGAATCATGCTCGATCATTACAACACAAAGAAATTATGCATGCAATCGATAAAGGCGTAGATGTTCCTCTTGTTCAATCAGGTCAAAGACCGCTCGATTACTTGAGAAAAGGTA
>CAZXST010000177.1:0-1628 GCA_964643205.1 uncultured Flavobacteriaceae bacterium
CAATAAACCCAGAACCACGATCCCTAAAAGTTTTTTCATTTATTATTGCCCAAAAGCAGCTTTACTTGAATAATGTACATAACATGAATCCTTAACCGACAACTCACTTTTATCTTTACAGGTTTTTATTGCCTCTTTTTCAATCTTCTCTTTTGATGTTCCTCTAATTTTAATTAAAATAGTGTCATCCTTTTTATTTTTTACAACCACTATATAATTAGATTCCGTTTGTGTAGGTCTAGTTATACTGTAAGGCTTTGTAATTTCATCAGATTGACTTTCTAAATTTTTGCAAGAATATCCCAATCTATCTAAATTAAGATCTTTGCATTTCTTTTTAGCCCAAACTTCATCATAATATACAACTGTAGGAGTTTCTTTCATTTGTTGTAATGTGCCTGATGTTCCTTTAAAAGCTCTAGCATCTTTACTATGGTAAATTCCAAATTGCATTACTGTCCCACCAACATCCCACATGGTTTGGCCTTGGTAATGAACTTTTTTTTCTCCATTGATGAATACTTCAAACATTCCTTTGTTATTTTCATGTTCCGTTGATCTTTTATCCCAAACAGCATGTATCAATATGTCATTCCACTTACCCAAACTATTTTCTAATTCATCAGGCGTCATAACCAAATAATCAATTTCAGCCTTCTCGCAATAATTTATTTTTGCTTTAACGCTCCCTCCACAGGCTCCTTCTTTATCCTCGTAAACCCCTTCTGAAGTATTAATTTTTACCACTAATCCTTTTGGAAGGATCTCTAATTGAAAAGGAGGGTTATAAGGTCCTTTATTAGAATGAAACTGATATACTGATTGTTTTCTATAAAATTTATGTTCTTTTGGAATTAAAAAGGAAACTGTATACCAGTAGTCTTGTTTGTGTTTATATTCCTTAGTTAATTTTTTATTTTTACCCATACCAACCTCAAATCTATGATGAGGGGTTGATCTAATACAGTCTTTTTCCTTGCCATTTTTATACAAAAATCCACAATCATCATAGTGTAGTTCAAATCTTAATGATGTATCACCATATCTAACTGGAAGCCCCTGAGAAGAATTTACAACTCTTACACCATATTTTGTCCAACCATATTTTTTTTTAACAGAATAATTAAATGCATCAATTGTTGTTAAAGGTTTTAATTTTACACCTTGAACCGTTGTATCTTTTTTACTTAATCCAAGGTTGTAGCTTTCACTTTTTTTAATCATTTTTTTGATTTCAACAGAATTTGCGTTTACAACATTGCAACACAACAAACCCAGAACCACGATCCCTAAAAGTTTTTTCATTTATTTGATATTATTTATGCCTGAGATATTCGACAATGAATTATTTAACTCTTCTAAATTTTCCCTCCTAGAAATTGAAAATATTGAAGCTAATAATACAATAACCAAAGCTAATGGGATAAGCATTATGGGAGTAATATTTTGACGAATTAAGAAAAAATATACTGCTAAGAATAATATAGATCTCACAAGAACATTTATTTTAAACACAGATATTATTGCTAATGAGTGAATAATTAAGTTCTTATAACTCATTTTAGATAGTCCAAAATATCTTAATCCCTTAACTGAGGGAACAACAGATCTTTCTTTTTCTAACTTTG
>CAZXST010000178.1:0-1607 GCA_964643205.1 uncultured Flavobacteriaceae bacterium
CCATCATTTGCTCCAGGTGGAATAACAGCTAAAGAGTGGAGCCCAGTAGGGCAAGGAGATGGTTTTAGAGTGCTTAGACATCCAACAAAAAATATTATTTATTCTGAAATGCAAGGAGCTGAAAATGTTTGGAGATATGATGCTGACAATAACCTAGTAAAAACTATACAGCCCCTTGCTGTTAGTGGTTATGAAGATTATAGATTTAATTGGAATGCTCCTATTGCAACTAGTTCTAATAAGCCTGATAGACTTTATATTGGCAGTCAATATTTACATAAATCAGAAGATATGGGAGATGGCTGGGAAATAATATCTCCAGACTTAACAACTAATGATCCTTATAAACAGAATCAAGAAGATTCGGGAGGATTATCAATGGATAATTCTGGTGCTGAGAATCATACAACAATTTTTACTATTGCAGAATCCCCATTGGATGAAAATACTATTTGGGTAGGAACTGATGATGGCAATATACAAGTAACAAGTGACGGAGGTAAAACATGGACAAATACAATTTCTAATGTTGCAGGTGTTCCAGAAAATACTTGGGTATACCATATTGAGGCAAGTTCACATGACTCTAAAACTGCATATGCTGTTTTTGATGGTCACACATCAGGTGATATGACTCCATATGCGTATAAAACTACCGATCTTGGTAAGACATGGAAAAATATTATACCCTCAAATGATGTTTATGGTTTTGTAAGAAATATTCAAGAAGATTATGTTGATCCTAACTTGCTTTTTCTAGGAACTGAATTTGGATTATATATAACGGTAAATGGTGGTGAGAGTTGGGCAAAATTTACTAAAAATATGCCATCAGTAGCAGTACATTTTATTGATCTTCATAAAGAAACAAATGATCTTGTAATGGGGACCCACGGAAGAGGAGTAATTATAATTGATGATATATCACCCCTTAGAGAAATCAAATCTGAAACATTATCTAGTAAACTGCACTTTTTCAGTGAAGACTCTTATACTATGAGTGATTATGGTGGATTCTCGGATAGCTTTGGAAGAGAAACTCAATTTGTTGGAGAAAACCCTTCTTTTGATTGTGAAATTAAATACCTGCTTCCAAAACGACATACATTTGGCAAAATGACATTTGAAATTCATGATATGAATGGCAATTTACTTGCTACACTCGGAGCAGGAAAATCAAAAGGAATAAATATTGTAAACTGGAATTATACGATTAAACAACCAAAGATTGCAAAAGGTAAAACATTTAGTTTTGGAGGTTTTACCTCACCAAGAGTTGCAGCTGGAACTTATAAAGCAGTGATTAAGAAAGGTAGAGATACTTATGAGAAAGTATTCAATGTAGAGTACGATAAAAATACTGATCTAAATGTTGATGAAAGAAAAATGCAGTATGAGGTGGTTATGAAAATGTATAACATGGTCCAAGATTTAGCTTATTTAGTGTATGAATTAGATATTATTGTAAAAGATGAAAAGACTAATAAGAAAACTGCTTCAAAATTAAATGAATTAAAAGAAACTCTTGTAATAACAACTGGGGATAATTATGTAGGAACGGCTAAAAAACAACTTAGAGAGAAAATGGCAGATTTATATAGTAAAAT
>CAZXST010000179.1:0-1585 GCA_964643205.1 uncultured Flavobacteriaceae bacterium
TTCAATAGAAAGAGCAGTTTATAAGTCTTCACCATTTCCTATAGCAATTAATGACAAGGTATTTGATAGTGAGATTATCTTTACTTTTAAGGTTAAATAATTTAAATAATTTTTATGAGTAGAATTGTGAGTAGAATGTTATCAATAATTTAAAAAACCCCTTTAAATAAAGGTTTAAAGAGATATATCTGAATCCCATTCCCTCCACCATCATATTTGTTTTAATCTGTTTTAATTAATTCTTCAGCAAAGGTATTAATTTCTGATTGTTTTTCTTTAACTATGCTTTCACCTAAAGATATAAGATAGTCTAAATATTCTTTATCTGTGTTATCCATGCTACTACTCTGTTCATCATCAAAAGAAGCATCTAGTCTAAGGTAGTTAGGTTTATTATCATAAACTGCATTGAGTTGATAGTCAGAAGCTGAAGCTACTGCGTTAGATGTTAAGTAAGAGCCTTGATATAGCCATTCAGCAGCTCCCCAATTTGCTGTTACTTCACAATCAAGATTTGTAGTTTTTCTTCCAGTTCCGAGTGAAAGCATCATGGTATCTTTTGCATGAAGTTGAGAGTTATGATAGCGAAATTCAGCATAAGCTGATAGAGCTGGATTATTTGCAAAAACTCCACCATCAATAAAACATCGATGCTCTAGACCATTAACAGTAGAAATCTGAGCTGGAGGGAAATAACTTAATGCTGAAGTCGCCCCTCTTAGTAGATCTTTCACATAGAAATTATGTCTTGGACTTGTTAGTGCTTTTTGTTGACGGAAGAAATAGTTTTTACCTCTTGATAAATCATAGACTGGAATTAGAGAGGGCTTTAAGAGACCCTTAAGTTCTGATTTCCCAAAGTACTTTTCAAAAACAGATTCTAAGCCATCAGGGTCGTACTTTACGTTTACTATTCCTGAAACAGATTTGATCTCTTGAAAAAGAGAGGAGTTAAAAATAATATGACCATTTTCTAAATAAAGATCAAGAATTTCTTCAGGACTATACTTTGGACGATTATCTTTGTCTGGAGATAAAAGACCAGCGATTATTATGGCGCCAGTACTTGCTCCCGAAAACAAATCAAAATAATCATAAATTCTTGAGTTTTGGTTGTTGGATAGGTGTTTAAGAAGTTTCTCTAGGTGCAACAAAACCACGGCAGGCACAATGCCCTTAATGCCACCTCCATCTATAGATAAAATTCTGGTTCTGCTCATTTAAATTTATTATATTTGAATTAATAAGATTAGAAATACTAATCAATTTCTCACTAATATTCTTAAAGTATTTCTATAAAGCTATTTCTATTGAAGAGCGATAGTCATTTTGCTTGGCAAAATCATCATCATATGTAGATGCCCAAGTTTTATATAAATTTATAGAATCCTCAGGAGTCTTCAATGAATATGCATCTTTTAAACCCTTTTTTTCATTCATCCTAAGATTGTATATATTTTCATGATGTCAAAGGGATACTTGGGTAAAGTTCTGTTCCAGGGCGATCTCCAGGCTTAAGGCCTTGTTTAGTCATAACTTCACTATGATCTGGGTCCATACCACATTCTCGAAACTTAATGAAAAC
>CAZXST010000180.1:0-1569 GCA_964643205.1 uncultured Flavobacteriaceae bacterium
AAATAGATTTTAAAATTTATACTGATAATTTCTTACCTAGATCTTCAACGAATTTTCTAAATTGTTTATCTGTTGATGAGAGATTGTCAACGGTTTTACATGCATGAAGTACAGTTGCATGATCTCTTTTCCCAATCTGAGACCCAATACTAGCTAGTGAAGCTTTAGTGAACTTTTTAGCGAAGAACATTGCTAATTGTCTTGCTTGGACAATATGCCTCTTTCTAGTTTTTGATTGTAGTGTTTCAATATCCATTTGGAAATAATCAGAAACAATTTTTTGGATATAATCAATTGAAACTTCTCTTTTTGTATTTTTTACAAACTTTTCAATTATTTCTTTTGCTAATTCTACTGTAATCTCTTTCTTATTAAAAGATGCTTGTGCAATTAAGGATATTATAGCTCCTTCAAGTTCTCTAACATTAGTTTTAATATTCTTAGCAACATATTCAACTACTTCATCATTCATTTCAATTCCATCACGATACAATTTGTTTTTTAAAATAGAAATTCTCGTTTCATAATCAGGGTGTTGCAATTCAGCTGAAAGACCCCATTTAAACCTTGATAATAATCTTAGCTCAATATCTTGCATGTTAACCGGAGCTTTGTCGCTAGTTAAAATTACTTGTCTTCCATTTTGATGTAGATGATTAAATATGTGGAAGAACACATCTTGAGTTCCAGGCTTTCCGGAGAAAAACTGTATGTCATCAATAATTAAGACGTCAATTATTTGATAGAAGTAGATAAAATCATTTCTATTGTTTTTTTTGACTGCTTCTACATACTGTTGAGTAAATTTTTCAGCTGTTGTATATAAAACAGTTTTCTCAGGATATTTATTTTTGACATCAATTCCTATGGCATTTGCTAGATGAGTTTTACCAAGTCCAACGCCACCAAAAACTAAAAATGGATTAAATGAAGTTCCTCCTGGTTTGTTAGCAACTGCTATTCCAGCATTTCTTGCTAATCTATTTGAGTCACCTTCAAGGAAGTTTTCAAAAGAATAATTTGGATTTAATTGAGATTCAATTTTTACATTTTTAATTCCAGGAATTACAAATGGATTCTTTAATTCGGGAACAGATTTATTAATTGATCCTGTTGTATTTTGTGGTTTTATATCAACTGCACCAGAACTAGGTATCTTTTCTGTAAATGGTTGGTTATTCCCGTAGGTGTTTTGCATTTTAATAACATACACCAGTTTTGCATTTTCACCTAGAGTTTTTTGTAATGCTACCTTTAGTATTTTAACATAATGTTCTTCTAGCCATTCATAAAAGAATTTACTTGGCACTTCAACACTTAAAACATCATCTACTAGTTTAACAGCTTTAATAGGCTCAAACCAAGTTTTATAGGCTTGAGGTTGTATGTTGTCTTTTATAAATTTTAGACATTTTGACCATACAGAGCTAGCAGTTATATTCATGCAAAAAAAATAAGTTAGTTAGTCCAAACTAAACCTTAAAATTAGTATAAGATTTGAATTAGCAAATATGTAAACAAATTTTTTAAAAAAAAAATTCAAAAGGCTTGTTTTTTAATTTTTTTTTT
>CAZXST010000181.1:0-1531 GCA_964643205.1 uncultured Flavobacteriaceae bacterium
ATTTTTGTAGAAGATTCAATATTATTGTATCCATATATTCTTAATATTTCTTCTACAATATCTGCTTCTCTAGTCACATCACTTCTATAAGGTGGTATTGAGATACCAATATTTGATTCAGTAATGCTTTCTATTTTCATATCTAGAGATGTAATTATTCTTTTAATTATTTCACGATCAATTTTCTTTCCAATAAGATTTTCTATATTATCAAAACGAACAAGAAGCTTTTTGTCATCAATCTTTTTTGGATATACGTCTATTATCTCACTAGATATCATAGAGTTTTTACAAATAGCTTTAATTAATATACATGCTCTTCTTAATGCTAGTTTAGTTATGTTTGGATCAACACCTCTTTCAAACCTGTATGATGCATCAGTATTTAGCCCATGATGTTTTGAAGACCGTCTAATTGTTATGGGGTCAAAATAAGCACTTTCTAAAAAAATAGAATTGGTTTTTTCAGTAACTCCTGAATTTAAGCCACCATAAATTCCTGCTAAGCATAGGGGTTTATTCCCAGAACAAATCATTAAGTCATTGTTGGTTAATTTTCTCTCAACCCCATCTAGAGTTACGAATTTAGTACCATTCTTAAGGGTTTTGACCGTTATTTTGTCTTCAGATATTTTCTTATAATCAAAAGCATGAAGAGGTTGTCCAATGTCATGTAAAACATAATTAGTTATATCAACAATATTATTAATTGGGGAAACATCTATAGATTTTAATCTATTTATGAGCCATTGCGGCGACTGCTTTACTGCTATATTCTCAATCACTACCCCACAATATCTAGGTGCTAATGAGCTATTGTCAACTTGAACTTTAATGTTTGCTGTTTTCTTGTCAATATTAAAATCAGTTACAGATGGTCTTATTAGTTCTAGTTTTTTTCCTCTTTGGAGTAATCCTGCTCTAAGATCTCTAGCTGTTCCATAATGACTTATAGCATCAGATCTATTTGGAGTTAAACCGATTTCAAGAATTGAATCATTCTCAACTTTAAATATTTTATCAAGTGGAGTTCCAGCTTTATATTTATCGTCTAGTAGCATTATTCCTTCATGCGATTCTCCTAAATTTAATTCATCTTCAGAACAGATCATCCCATTACTAATCTCTCCTCTGATTTTACTCTTTTTTACGGTCCAGGAATCTTCATTTGTATATATTTTAGTCCCTACAGTTGCAACAGCAACAGTTTGATTAGAATCAACATTTTGGGCACCACAAACAACTTTAATATCTTCTTTTTGACCTATATCAACAGTTGTTATCTTTAATCTATCAGCATTAGGGTGTTTTTTACAGGTTCTAACTTTTCCGATAACAACTCCTTTTAAACCACCTTTAATTGACTCAAAATTAGAAATACCTTCAACTTCTAGCCCTAATTCTGTTAGTACATTTGCAGTTTCTTCAACAGAATCTTTTAGTTTTAAAAATTCTTTGAGCCAATTATAGGAGATGTTCATTTTAAATAGTTAGGTTTAACAAATATAATAATAGTTACCTTCTAATGAAA
>CAZXST010000182.1:0-1528 GCA_964643205.1 uncultured Flavobacteriaceae bacterium
TTAGATAATATATGCTTATGTGATCAAAAATTCTAAACTTCTCTTTTAGAATTGGGTTAGTAGTGAAGTGATACAGAGATGAAGCTAAGTATACTAAAATAAGACCAAAAACATAAAAAATAATACTCCATGTACTTAGAAAAGTTAAGTGCTGGTCATAATAAAACAGAACAGGAGCTCCTATAATGCTAAGAATTAAACCAATAAAATGCGAGGATGTGTTATACAACTCCTCTTTTTTAATTTCTTGAATTTTTAATTTTAAGGATTTTAACATATTACATTCCATTGATCTTTTAAAATCCTAAGAAGAAATTAATAAAATAGCAACTTATTGTTCTTCTATAATACGACCAGGAGTATACGGAGCACCTACGGCTTTTAATTCATCCTCTAATTTCTTAATATCTTCTTTCATTAAATTTTCTATTTCTTCTTTAATTGGCATATATTCTTCCTTAGCAATTTCAAAACTTCTCACATGAGTAAGAGTTGGTGCAGCAGTAGAATATTTCTGTTCATAAACCATTGAGCCTAATCTACTTGAAGGAGATGTAAGTTGTTGAATATCTAACCTTCTTTTAACAGAATCTCCATACAATCTAGTATTTATATCCTTAACCCTTAATTCTATGTCTCTTATAGTATTAGATAAAGGTCCTATTGGTTTTTCAACTACTTTTACAGCTTCTTTAATGTATTTTAACTTGTTAGAAATTTCAGAAAGAATACGACCACTAGCTGACATTTCACCAAGTAATTCTGATACTTCTCTTTGAAAGGCAACTTTAGCGGCTCTATCTTCTGCTGGCATTACTGTATTATCTAAAGCTTTAACATTAAATGATACTGGAGAAACTAAATTAGTAATAGCCCCCTTATCATATAAATCTAATTCAATTGTATAAGTACCAGGATTAACAAGTGTTCCTTCCGAAACCCCAGCAAATGGGTTATAAAAAGATGCACTACTTAAATCTATAGGACTATTTTCTTCATATCTAAGGTTCCAATGAAAACGTTGTAATCCTTTTGAAGGTTTTTTAAACACTTTTTTGACTACTTTGCCGGAAGCATCCTTTATTGTAAAAATTAAGTTTGGCTTTTCTTCATTTACCTCTGCATATAGCTCATCATAAGAAGGATATGTTGCATCTTCTTCTGATTTTATTGATTCTTTTTCTTTTTTCTGACGCTTTTCCTTAATTGATTTATAACCATCGCTATAGTAATAGGTTACCATAGCTACAGGATCAAGATTTTCTGCACTATAAAATTGATCGCCCTGAAACGCTTTTCCAGGGAGTCCAAGGGGCATAGCTTTTTCCCACATTAAAGCGTCTCTAATAGGATATATATCTGCTTTTACCTTTATATCTGAGTTTTCAATGTTTCTTAAAGCAGAATAATCATCCATTACATAAAAACCTCTCCCAAATGTTCCTAAGACTAAATCATTTTCACGTCTTTGAATTGCTATATCTCTAACTGCAATGGTTGGTAGCCCATTACCTAATTTTTTCCATCT